>DATKTF010000075.1:0-15571 GCA_035531255.1 Cellulomonadaceae bacterium | reverse complement strand
CCTTCCTCGGGCGGGACGAGGAACCCGGTCCCGTCCAGCCCGTGGGTCACGGCGTCGCGGGGGTAGACGAGCGTGAGGCTGGCGACGTCCGCGTAGGGCACCTCACGCGCGGCCACGGCCGCGTCGGGCGCCACCCGCGCGAGCAGGTCGGCGGTGACGAACGCCGGGGTCGCGAGCACGACGGCGTCGGCGGCGATCTCCGTGCCGTCGGCGAGCTCCACCAGGTAGCCGCCGGGGCCGCCGCCGTCCAGGGCGTCTGCGTCCCGAGCATCTCCGTCCCGGCGCAGCCCGGTGACCCGGGCACCGAGCCGCACGTCGCACCCGCCGAGTCGACCCACGAGCGCGTCCACGAGCCGGGTCAGACCACCGTCGAGAGTGACGAGCGCCGGGCCCGAGGCGGTCGATCCCCGCCGCATCGAGCGCGAGCCGAGGTAGATGCTGCGACTCCGGCGGGCCAGCGCCGCGATCTCGGGGACCGAGCTCTGTGCGCTGAGCTCGTCGGCGCGGCCGGCGTGCACGCCGCCGAGCATCGGGTCGACGAGGCGCTCGAACACCTGCGAGCCGAACCGCGGACGCACGAGCTCGCCCACCGACGGGTCGTCGCCCGTGCGGGTCCGCGGCAGCACGAGGTCGAGGGCGGCGCGCGCGACGCCGAGCGGGGACAGGAGCCCGGACCGGAGAAGCGGGAGCAGCTTCTGCGGGATGCCGAACAACGTGCTCGGTGGGAGCGGCCGCAGCCGCGCGCGCGACCAGATGAACGCACCGCTCGCGCCGGGCGCGACGATCGCGTCGGTCAGGTCGAGGTCCTCGAGCAGGGCCCGCATCGCCGGCAGTCGGACCAGCAACGCGTCGGGACCCATGTCGACCGGGTGACCCGCGACGTCCTGCGTGAGGATCTTGCCGCCGAGCCGTTCCGACGTCTCGAGAAGAACGACGTCGACGCCCGGCCCACCGTCGCGAGCCAGGAGGTAGGCGGTGACGAGCCCGCTCACTCCGCCGCCGACGATGACGACGCGCTGGTGGTTCGACATGGGTGCGCAGACTCCTGAGGTTGAAACGACAACCCATTAGGCGCCCCGAGATCGGCGAGATCTAGGCCCAAAGTCCCGGTTCGACGGGCACGGCCGGAGCGGTGCCCGGACCGGACGTCGCGCGTTCACCGAGCTTGACCACCCCGACGCCACCGAGGATCAGGATCCCGCCGAGCAGCTGGACCGACCCGGGCAGCTCACCGAGCAGCAGCCAGGCGAACCCGATCCCGGCGACGACCTCGAGCAGCGCGACGAACGACGCGAGCCGCGGGCCGAGCCGGCGGCTCGCGGCGATCCCGGTGCCGTAGGCGATCGCCGCCGTCACCAGCCCGAGCGCGATCATCGGCAGCCACCACGCCACCGCATGCCCCGAGTAGGCGACCGTTGCGGTGGCGGCTCGCAACGGGAGCACCCCCACCGCACCGAGGACGCCGAGGGTCGCAGCGCCGACCACCAGCCCGCAGGCCGCGAGCGTCAGCGGCGGCAGGCCGGTCGTGTCGTCCGCGGAGACCACGAAGTACGTGGCCGCGCCGGTCATCGCGGCGAGTGCCCACGCGACACCTGCGCCGTTGAGCCCGACGCCACCGAGCACGTCGAGCACGAGCACCAGCCCGAGCGCAGCGAGCCCGGCGCCGACCAGGGTGATGGGCCCGGGGCGCTGCCCGTGACGCAACCAGAGCCAGACGACGACGGCCGCCGGGGACGTGTACTCGATCAGCAACGCGGGCGCGACCTGCATCGCGTCGACGGCGGAGAAGTAGCAGAACTGCGCGCCGGCGACCGCCACGACGCCGTAGAGCACGATCAGGCCCGCGTTGCGGCGCAGCAGCCACCACCGCCCGCGCAGGGCGGGGAGCCCGAACGGCACGACGGCGAGCGTGGCGACGGTGACCCGGGCGAGCGTCACCGCTCCGGGGGTCCAGCCCGTGTCGAGCAGGCCGCGCGCGAGACCCCCCGACGCGCCGAACGAGACGGCGGAGACGACCGCGAGCAGCAGGCCCGACGTCAGGCGCGCGCCGGAGGCTGACGCGACGACGGTCCGCCCGTCATGGGTCACTGACGTCATGAGTCGTGACAGTAGGACCGTCGGCTGTAACGTGTCAACATGGTCTTCACCCATGACACCGAGGCGGCACTCCAGGCCGCCGTCGAGCTCGTGAACAGTGCGGACGATCCCGACACGCTCTCCTCACCCGACGATCTCGCGGAGTTCCTCGAGCGCTGGGAGTACACCGGCCGGCACGACGGCACCGCGCGCGAGCTCGAGGACGTGCGGGACCTGCGCCCGATGCTTCGCGCGCTGCTCACCGCGGACCGCGACCGAGCGGTGGTGCTCGTCAATGCGATGCTCGCCGAGGCGCATGCCGTGCCCCAGCTCACCCGGCACGGTCGGCACGACTGGCACGTGCACGCCGTATCGGGCACGGAGGCGCTGGCGACCCGGATCGCCGTCGAGACCGCCATGGCGATGGTCGACGTGATCCGCGCCGACGAGATGACACGCCTGGGGACGTGCGCGGACGACGCGTGCGGCGGCGTCGTGCTCGACCTGTCCCGGAACAGGTCACGACGCTTCTGCAGCACGACGTGCGGCAATCGCCATGCCGTCGCGGCCTATCGCGCACGGCAGGCCGAGCACGGCTGACGGGACCCGGTGCACCGAGCGGCCGCGTGGCCCGGTCGACCGCCGCACGACGGACGGGCGCGCACCCGGTCGCCGAAGTCCGCGGCGTCGTCCTCCTGCCGTTCACCCATCGTTTACCCAGGCACGGGTGCCACCCTCAGCACCCATGGATGCTCTCGTCGTCGCTCTCGCCCAGTACCTGCCGGTGCTGGTTCCCGTCGTCGCCGCTGTGGTCTGGTTCACGCTGCCGACCAGTGCGAAGCTGAGCCTCGCGTTCCAGGCGGTCGTGGCGCTGGTCGTCGTCGTGGGGCTGATCCAGCTCGCCGCGGCTCTGCACACCGACCCGCGCCCGTTCGTCGTCGACCCGTCCGTCGCCCCGCTGTTCCCGCACCCGGCCGACAACGGGTTCCCGTCCGATCACACGGCCCTCGCCTCGACCGTCGGGCTGCTGGTCATGCTCTACCGCCGTCGCACCGGCCTCGTGCTGCTCGTCGCGGGCATCGTCGGCGGCGCGGCGCGAGTGCTCGCCCACGTGCACCACGTGCAGGACATCGTCGCCGGGGCCGTGATCGCCGGGATCACCGTCGCGGTGGCGGTCGCGATGTGGAACGCCGTCCGGCCGCGTCTGCACGGACGGCTGGCGGTGCTCGCCACGACCCGCTGAGTGCAGCTCCGACCTGCGGCCGCACCGCGACCGGCACACACTGGACCGGAGCACGCAGGCCCCGAACGCCCGTCGCCGGGCTCACGGACGGGGACGGATCGGGGCCCTCAGATCGGGGACGGCGGGATGCGCGCCCGGCAGGTGCACGCCGGACGACTCGAGCTCGTGGAGCGTCCGGACCCGGAGCCTGCCGCCGACGAGCTGCTCGTCCGCGTCCTCGCGTGCGGCGTGTGCCGCACGGACCTGCACGTGCTCGACGGCGACCTGCCGTCGCACCGCACGGACGTCACCCCCGGGCACGAGGCGGTCGGCGTCGTCGTCGGCGCGGGTGTCGCCGTCACGGGATTCCCGACCGGCGGACGCGTCGGCGTCGCCTGGCTCCGGCGCACCTGCGGGCGGTGCGACGCGTGCCGGTCGGGCCGGGAGAACCTCTGCCCGCAGTCCGAGTACACCGGCTGGGACGCGGACGGTGGCTACGCCGAGCTCGTGACGGTGCGTGCGGCCTACGCCTACCCGCGGCCGGACGACCTCGACCCCGCGACGAACGCTCCCCTGCTGTGCGCCGGGATCATCGGCTTCCGTGCGTTGAGACGCGCCGAGGTCCCGGCCGGAGGTCGGCTCGGCCTCGACGGATTCGGCGGTTCCGCGCAGCTCAGCGACGTGCCACCCCTCGACCACCAACGGCACCTGTTCCACGAGAAGCAGGTGCGCTCGGTCGAGGTGAACACGCGGGAGGACGGACGCGAGCTCCTCGCGACCGCGGCCCGGATCGGTCTGCGCGTGACGACCCGGCCGTATGCGTTCGCGCACGCCGATCGAGCCCTCGACGACCTCCGCGCGGACCACGTCAACGGCGCGGCCGTGCTCGTCCTCGAGTGAGGCACGCGACCGCGGCGAACGTCATCGCCCGAGCGACCGGTTCGGGCGCGGCCCTCTCGGCGGAGCGCTCCTGCGTGCGGCGTACGTCCATCGTTCTCCCAGGTTCGCGTGCCAGGATCAGCGACCATGGATCGCCTTGTCCGCGCGGCGCTCGATGCCCAGGTGTCGCGGCGCGAGCTCTTGGCGATGCTGGGCGTGGTCCCGTTCGTGATCTTCGCGGCGGAGCCGTCATCCCGTCCTGCGGCGCACCGGAGCACCATCGCGACGACCACGGCGGCGACCACGGCGGCGACGCCCGCCGCCACCGCAGCGAGGGCCTTCCCCGCCGTCGCCGGCCCCACCGCAGGCGGCGCGATGCAGATCGTCGCCCACCAGGACGACGACCTCCTTTTCCAGAGCCCTGACCTGCTGCACGACGTCGCGGCCGGCCGGCCCGTGCGCACGGTCTTCGTCACCGCCGGGGACGCGGCGCGGGACAGGGCCTACTGGACCGGCCGCGAACGCGGCAGCATGGCCGCGTACGCGCGGATGGCCGGCGTCGCGGACAGCTGGACGACCTCGGACGCCGGTGTGCCCGGGACACCGATTCGCATGCACACCCTGGTCGGCGCCCCGCACATCTCTCTCGTGTTCATGAGGCTCCCTGACGGCAACCGGACCGGGACCGGGATGATGGTGCACCACCACGAGAGCCTGATGCGGCTCTGGCGTGGCGACATCCTCACGATCCATGCCGTCGACGGCACCGCGAGCTACTCCGCCGCGTCCCTGCGTCACGCCCTCACGACCCTGATGAGCGCCTACCAGCCGACGACGGTGCGCACCCAGGACTGGACCATCGCGTTCGGCTCGGGCGACAACGCGGACCACACGGCCACCGCGTTGTTCGTGCAGCAGGCGCACCGGGACTACGACGCCGCGCACACCGTGATCGCCTACGAGGGGTATCCCGTGTGGACGCGTCCGCCCGACGTGGACGGGGCCGACCTGACCGGCAAGTCGCGCGCCTTCGACGCCTATGCCGTGGACGACTCGATCATGTGCCTGAAGCCCTGGTGCGCAGGGGACCTCGTGAGCTCGTTGCGGCTGGCCCGGCAGTACATCACCGCGAGCGAGTCGGTGGGCAACGTGGCCCGGGGCGCCGGGGTGCGGGTGACGGCCTCCTCGCAGACCTCGCTGACCGGCCAGACCGCCGCACGCGCTATCGGGGGCTTCGCCCACGACGGTGCACGCGTCTTCGAGCAGGCCTGGACGACCGACGACGGCCGGGTCGGGAGCTGGATCCGGCTGGACTTCCCCGCAGCGACGACGATCAACGGCGTCGTCCTGTACGGCCGCCCGAACCCCGACGACCAGATCACCGCCGCGACGCTGCTGTTCTCCGACGGCAGCACCGTGCCGACCGGAGCGCTCGCGGCGAACGGGTCGGCCAGGACCCTGCGCTTCGCGCCACGGACCACGACGAGCCTGACGCTGCTCGTCACCGCGGTCAGCGCGAGCACGCGGAACGTCGGCCTCGCCCAGCTCGAGGCCTACGACAACATGCCACGGTCCGCGACGTCCCCCTGACGGCCCGTCGGAGCACCGCCGCTACCGCTCGTGCTCGGCGACGAGCCTGTCGTCGTCCCCGCCCAGCAGCCGACGGTCGTCGAGACCCTCGTGGTGGCTCTCGCGGACGACGGTGAGCTCGACGAACGTCACCTCGTGGCGCGCCAGCGCCAGCCGCAGCTCGACCCGGCCGTCACTCGTCGACAGCCGTCGGTGCTCGACCGCCGGCCGCTCGCACCGCCGCAGGATCGCGAGCTGACGCTCGTCCGGCGACATCGGCCGGCCCAGCTCGCGCCAGGCGGCGAACGCGTTGCCGTCGACCTCGTTGACGCGCTCCCGCAGGACGAAGACCCCGGTGCCGTCCACGCACGGCTCCCCGGCGAGCGTCAGCGGAACCGACAGAGCCAGCTCGTGCCGGTCGGGCGCCGGCGGAGCGTCGGTCCCGCCGACGGGCTGCCAGGCGAGGACCGTGACGCGCCCGGACGGGTCCAGGCAGACGAGGTGGTCGTCGCCCCGCGCGAGCACCTGTGCGCCCATCCGGGCCATGAAGGCGAACACGTGGAACGTCGGCTTGGCCACCTGGCGATGCGTCAGGAGTCCGAACCCGCCGTGGAAGAACGACGTGGGGACGTCCTGCTCCTCGAACACGTCGCAGAAGGTCCAGTACGAGAACGAGTCGACGAGCTCGCCGCCACCGGCGAGCACCGGCGCCAGGTACGCCGCGTGGTACGCGGTGTCGTGGATCGGGTTGTCCGGCCGGTACGAGGTGTTGAACTCGGTGATGTGCACCGGCAGCCCGGCCAGCGCCGTGCCCGCGAGGTGCGCACGCGGCGCCGCGAGCTGATCGAGCAGGTCCTGCGGCGGCCTGAGCTCCTGGTAGGTGCCGAACGGGATCACCTGCGCCTCGCGTGAGGAGTACGCATGCCGGCTCACGAAGTCGATCGGCACGTCGTGGCTGGTCACGAACTCGGCGAACGGCGCCCACCACTCGTCGGAGCCGGGCGAGATCGCGGGGCCGCCGACCTGCAGGGACGCGTCGACCTCCTTGACGGCCCGCGCGGTCGCCTCGTACAGGCGGAAGTAGGCGTCCTGGTCCGCGTCCTTCCAGAAGATGTCGAGGTTGGGCTCGTTCCAGACCTCGATCGGCCAGCGACGGACCTCGTCGATCCCGTACCGGTCGATCAGGTGACGCAGCAGCGCCTGGACGAGGTCGACCCACACGCCCATGTCCGCCGGCGGGGTGATGTTGCCCCGCCACCAGAACACCGTCTCCGGACCCGAGGCCAGCAGCGACGGCATGAACCCCAGCTCGACGAACGGCCGGATGCCGAGGGACAGCAGCGCGTCGTGCACCTGGTCGACATACGTGAACGAGTACCGGAGGTGCGTCCGACCCTCGACCTCGGCGCTCCGGACGACGCCCATGTCGTCGGACAGCAGCCCGTGCCCGCGGAGGTGCGCGAACCCGATCTCCCGCTGCACGCGCGCCAGGGAGGCGAGGTAGTCGGCGCGCAGCGCCAGGTTGAGCCTCCCGGTCCCGACGCACTCGCGCCACGCGGAGGGCAACGGGCCGACGGGGGCACGGGGTACGACCACCGGTACGCCCGCCGGCGCGACGCCACCGGCAGCACCGGCAGCAGGCACGCCCATCAGCTGACCTCGACGACCGCGAAGGAGTGCGGCGGCAGCGTCAGCCGCACCCCGGTGGTCGTCTCGACCACCTCGAGCGGTCGGGGGCTCACCTGGTCAGGATGGCCGGCACTGTTGAACGAGCGGGCCGACGACGGCGCGAGCACCCGAGCACTCACGTCACGCGCCACGACCCCGCGCAGGTCCAGGTCCACCTCGACCGGGTGCTCGAGGTCGACGTTCGTCAGCGACACGTGGCACCGTCCCTCGGCGACGCTCGCCGACGCGGACACCGTCGGGACGGTGTGCCCGGCCACGTCGCGCCGCGCGCGAGGCGCACGCACGTGCACCGGCACGGACGTCGCGTCGTGGTGGACCTTGTTCATCTCGAAGACGTGGAACGTCGGGGTCCGCACGAGAGCCCCGGTCTCCTCGTCGGTGAGCACCATGGCCTGCAGGACGTTGACCGTCTGGGCGATGTTGGCCATCGTGAGGCGATCGGCGAGGCGGTGGAACACGTCGAAGTGCAGCGACGCGACGATCGCGTCCCGCATCGTGTTCTGCTGGTACAGGAAGCCGGGGTTGGTGCCGGGCTCGACGTCCCACCAGGTGCCCCACTCGTCGAGGACGAGCCCGACCGTCCGCTCGGGGTCGTAGCGGTCCATGACGGCGATGTGCCGGCGCAGGAGCGGCTCGATGCGTTGCGCCGCGACGATCGTCCGCCAGTAGTCGTCGTCGCCGAACCGGGCCGCGCTGCCCTTGGCGTCCCAGGTCCCACCGATCGTGTAGTAGTGCACCGAGACGGCCTCGAAGGGGAGTGCGGGGAACGGCCCGTGCGCCAGCTCGTCGACCGCGCGCATGAGGGCTTCGGTCCACGCGTAGTCGTCCTCGGCTGCGCCTGCTGCGATCCGGGTCAGCGTGTTGTCGCCGTGGTTCCGGCAGAATGTCGCGTACTGCCGGGCGAGATCGGTGTAGGCCTCGGCGCGCATCCGCCCGCCGCAGCCCCACGGCTCGTTGCCGATCCCCCAGAACGGCACACGCCACGGCTTGTCGCGCCCGTTCGCGCGCCGCAGGTCGGCCATCGGCGACGTGCCGGGTCTGGTGAGGTACTCGACCCACTCACTCATCTCGCGGACGGTCCCGGAGCCGACGTTCCCGGAGACGTACGGGTCCGTTCCGAGCAGCTCGCAGAGCGCCATGAACTCGTGGCTGCCGAAGTGGTTGTTCTCCTCGACGTCCCCCCAGTGCGTGTTGACCATGCGAGGGCGGTCCGCCCGGGGTCCGATGCCGTCACGCCAGTGGTACTCGTCCGCGAAGCAGCCCCCCGGCCAGCGCAGGTTCGGGATCTGGAGCTCGCGCAGCGCCTCCACGACGTCGAGCCGGATGCCGCCCTCGTTCGGGATCGGCGAGTCCTCTCCCACCCAGAACCCTCCGTAGACGCACCGGCCCAGGTGCTCGGCGAAGTGGCCGTAGAGGTGGCGGCTGATGACCGGCCCGGGGATGTCCACGTCGACGATGACGGTGGCGCTCACGACGTCTGACACGATGCTTCAGCCTTCCGACGCAGAGATGCTGACAGGTACGGCCGGCAGGATCTCGCTCGCCACGAGTCGCTCGTCGGCGATGGTCACGCGGTGCACCGGACCAGCCACCATGATCTGCGTCACCGTCTCCTTCTCGGCGCACGACGGGCCTACCCACAGCTCGACCGCACCGGGCTCCACGACGCGCACCATCGACCGGTCGGAGAACGCGAGTCGCGCGGTGGGCACCTGGAAGCGCACCAGCGCCGACTCCCCGGGCTCGAGCCGCACCCGGCGATACCCGAGCAGCTGGGCGACCGGGCGGGTCACGCTCGCACACACGTCGCGCGCGTACAGCTGGACCACGTCGACCCCGGCCCGCTCGCCGGTGTTGCGCACCTGCACCTGCACCGTGAACGTGCCGCCCGCCGCGACCTCGAGGTCCGCGACCAGGTCGGTCCGCGCGTACGAGGTGTACGACAGCCCGTGACCGAAGGGCAGCACCGGCGTGCTGTCGGCGCTGGTGACCTCCGACGGTCCGCCGAGGATCGGGTGCAGGTACGAGTACGGCTGGGCGCCCGCCGACCGCGGCATGGTCACCGGCAGGCGGCCCGACGGGTTCACCCGCCCCGACAGCACCCCGGCCAGTGCGGTGCCGCCCTCCTCGCCGGGGAAGAACGACTGCAGCACGGCGGCCGACGCCGCGGGTCCGTCGACCGCCCAGCCGATCGCGTACGGCCGCCCGGTCACCACGACCATGACGACCGGCGTCCCGGTGGCCCGCACCGCCTCGACGAGCTCACGCTGCACCCCGGGAAGGGCCAGGGTCTCGGTGTCGTTCCCCTCGCCGACGGTGCCCCGACCGAACAGCCCGGCCTGGTCACCCACGACCACGACGGCGACGTCCGCCTCCGCCGCGAGCGCGACCGCCGCGGCGAAGCCCGACCGGTCGCCACCCTCGACGGTGCAGCCCTCGGCGTACCCCACCTCGGCGCCGGGCAGCTCGGCGCGCAGCGCCTCCAGCACCGTGGGGATGGCGAACCCCATCGGCACCTCGGGGTGGTGCACGAGCACGTGGTTGGCGAACGAGTAGCAGCCCATCAGCGCCTCGGCGCGGTCGGCGTTCGGGCCGACGACGGCAACGCGCGCCGGGACGGACCGACCCGGACCGACCAGCGGGAGCGTGCCGTCGTTCGTGAGCAGCACCACGGACTCCTCGGCCAGTCGGCGTGCGGCGTCGCGGTGCTGCGGAGAGTCGAGGTCGATGGTGGTCGGTGGCTCGTCCTCGAACGTCGCGTCGAGCAGGCCGAGCTCCTCCTTCTGCGCGAGAGCGCGGAGCACGGCACGGTCCACGAGCATCTCGTCGACCACGCCCGCACGCACGCGCTCCGCGAGCGGTGCCAGGAATGCGTCGCCGGTCGGCAGCTCCACGTCGATCCCTGCGGCGAGCGCCAGCGCCGCCGCCTCGCCGAGGTCCGCCGCGACGGCATGCATGACGTGCAGGAACGCCACCGAGAAGTAGTCCGAGACCACCACGCCGTCGAACCCCCACCGCTCGCGCAGAAGCGCGGTGAGATAGGTGGGGTCCGACGCCATGGGAACGCCGTCGACCTCGGTGTACGAGTTCATGACCGAGCGGGCTCCGCCGTCCAGCACCGCCATCTCGAACGGCGGCAGCAAGACGTCGGCGAGCTCGCGCGGACCCGCACCGACCGGTGCGTGGTTGCGACCGGCGCGCGACGCCGAGTACCCGACGAAGTGCTTGAGCGTGGCGTGCACGCCGGTGGACTGCAGACCGCGGACGTAGGCCGTGCCGACGGTCCCGACCAGGTACGGGTCCTCCCCGATGCACTCGTCGACCCGTCCCCAGCGCGGGTCGCGGATGACGTCGAGGACCGGCGCGAGTCCTTGGTGGACGCCGAGCTCGCGCATCGACGTACCGATCAGGGCACCCATCTCCGCCACGAGCTCGGGGTCGAAGCTGCTGCCCCACGCCAACGGGGTCGGGAACGTGGCGGCCTGCCATGCCGCGAGGCCGGTCAGGCACTCCTCGTGCACCAGGGCGGGGATGCCGAGCCGGGTCCCGGTGCGGAGCCGGCGCTGCTCGCGCCACAGCCACGCCGCGCGCTCGACGGGGTCGACCGGCCGGGTGCCGTACACCCGCGTGAGGTGCCCGATCCCGTGCGCGGTGGCGTCCTCGAGGCGACCCGACGACGCCATCTCGCCCTGCATGGGTGCGACGACCTCACCGCCCTGGTCGACCCAGAACCCGACGAGCTGAGCGAGCTTCTCGTCGAGCGTCATGAGCGCGTGCAGGGCGCGCACGCGCTCGGACACCTCGGGGAGCTCGGGTACAGCAGGAACGACGGTCACGAGACCTGTCTCCTTCGGACGTGGTACTGGATGACTGGGGTGGAGCCACGGGGCTCACGAGGCAGCACGGTCTCCGGCGGCGCACCGGTCCTTCGGTGCGCCCCCGACGGACGAGCCACCGTCAGCCCTTGACCGCTCCGGTCAGGCCACCGACGATGCGGCGCTCGAAGAGGCTGAAGAAGACGAGTGCGGGGATCATGGACAGCGACGTGAACGCGAGGACCTTGGCCGTGTCGACGGAGTACTGCGAGGCGAACGCCTGGACGCCGAGCGGCAGGGTGTACGACGCCTCGTTGTTCAGGACGAACAGCGGGAGCAGGTAGCTGTTCCAGCTCCCGATGAAGGCCAGGATCCCCACCGTGACGACGCCCGGTACCGACAGCGGCACCACCATCCGGAAGAAGAAGCCCAGACGGCTGCACCCGTCGATCGAGGCGGCCTCCTCGATCTCGTCCGGGATCGCCCGCAGGAACGGGACGAGGATGATGATCGTGACCGGGAGCGCGAAGGCGATCTGCGGGAGGATGAGCCCGGGCAGGGTGTTGATCAGCCCGAGGTTCTTGATCATGAGGTACAGCGGCGTGATCGCGACGGTCATCGGGAACATGAGCCCGGCGGCGAACAGCGTGTACATCGCGCCGCGTCCCCGGAACCGGTAGCGGGCGAGCACGTAGCTGGCCATGAGGCCGAGGACCACGACCCCGATCGTGGTGGCGACCGCGGTGATCGTCGAGTTGACCACCTCTTGCCAGAAGACGCCGCCCTTGAGGACGTTCAGGTAGTTGCTGAACACCCACGGTGCCGGGAGCCCCGCCGGGCTGTTCGTGATCTGCGAGTTCGTCCGGAACCCGCCGAGGATGATGTAGACGACGGGCGCCAGCATCGTCGCGACCAGGAGCAGCGCGATGAAGTAGATCGTCGGGCTGCCCCAGTCGCGCTTCGGCGCGTCCTTGTACGTGCGCGACCCCTGGGTCGGTGTGTCGAGAGTGGTGGCAGCCATCACTTCTTGCCCTCCGTGAGAGCGCCCTCGGTGTCGCGGCGCAGGACGAAGCGCTGGTAGACGAGCGCGATGACGAGCGAGATCACGAACAGGACGACGGCCACCGCGTTCCCGTAGCCGAAGTTGCCCGAGTTGCGGCCGTTGCCGACCATGTAGGTCGCCATCGTCGAGGTGCCGGCGGTCGAGGCGATGTACTGCCCCCAGATGATGTAGACGAGGTCGAAGAGCTGCAGCGAGCCGATGATCGACAGGAACGCCCAGATGCGGACGGTCGGCCCGAGGAGCGGCAACGTGATCCGGCGCTGGATCTGCCAGTACGACGCACCATCGATCGAGGCGGCCTCGTGGAGCTCGATCGGGATGCCCTGAAGGCCGGCCAGGAAGAGCAGCACGGCGAACCCGATGTACTTCCACGAGATGATCACCATGAGTGACCAGATCGCGATCGTCGGGTCGGACAACCAGTCGTGGGCGAACCCGCCGAGCCCGATGCTCTTGAGCAGGTCGTTCACGGCGCCGCTGGTCTGGAGCATCAGGCTCCAGCTGGTGCCGACGATCACCTCGGAGATGACGTACGGCACGAAGATCAGCACGCGGATGACGGACTTCCCGCGCATCTTCTTGTTGAGCAGCAGCGCCAGGCCGATCGCGACCGGTCCCTGCATCACCAGGGACAGCACCACGATCACCGCGTTGTGCTTCAGCGCGTCGATGAACAGGCCGTCCTGGAAGATGACGACGTAGTTCCGCAGCCCGATGAAGTCGGTCGGCCGCCCGTAGCCCTTCCAGCTGAAGAAGCCGTAGTACGCGGCCATCGCGACCGGGAAGATCACGAACGTCAGGAAGACGATGATGGCCGGGCCCGAGAGCGCCGCGATCTCCAGGCGTGCCGCCCAGCCGATGCCCCGTCGGCGTCGTCCGGCGCCGGACGGGGGCAGCACAGCCACTGTGCTGCCCCCGTCCGCCAGGAGATTCACAGGCGAGCTCTCCGGCACTGATGAGCTCTCGCGAGTGGAATCAGACATGTGCGTCGCGCTCTATGCCTTCTTGGCGGCGTCTTCGGCCGCCTTGATGATCCCGGCGGCGTCGCCCTTGCCTGCCAGCATGTCGACCACGCCGGTGTTCAGCGCGTTGCCCACGTTCTGCCCGTAGAGCGTGTCCAGCCACTGCGACACGTAGGGGGCGGCGTTGTAGGCGGCCAGGATGTCCTTCAGGTAGGGCTCGGTCACGACGGCCTGCGCCTCGGTGTTGACCGGCGGCGCGTTGAAGGCCTTGTAGTACGCCTCCTGGACCGGGGTCGTGGCGATGTAGTTCAGGAAGTCGGTGCAGGCCGGCTTCGGTGCGTTCGCGGAGCACGAGTAGCCGTCGACGCCACCCATGATCGCCGTGCCGTCACCCTGGCCGCCCGGGACGGTCGGGAACGGGAACCATCCGAGGTCCGGAAGCGGCTTGGTGTCCGGCGTGAGCGAGGCGATGACTCCCGGGTCCCAGGCACCCATGAGCTCCATGGCCGCCTTGTGGTTCGCCACGAGGCCCGCGGAGCTGCCGGCCCCCTGCTGCGCCGAGGTGGTGAGGAAGCCCTGGTTGAACGGGTTCGTGTCGGCGAACGTCTTGAGGTCCTGGCCGGCCTTGAGCCAGCACGGGTCCGCGAACGTCTTGTCCGAGGCCGCCTTGTTCAACGCGTCGGCGCTGCACTCGCGCAGCGAGAACCAGTAGTACCAGTGGGCGGCGGGCCACGCGTCCTTCGCGCCGAGCGCGATCGGGTCGATGCCCGCGGCCTTGAGCTTCGTCACGGCGGTGTCGAGGTCGGCGATCGTCTTCGGCAGCTCGGTGATCCCCGCCTTCGCGAAGAGGTCCTTGCTGTAGAAGAGTCCGCCGGGGAGGGTTGCGACCGGCATGGCGTAGGTCTTGCCGTTGAGCTCCTCGGCCTTGAACGAGCCGGCGGAGATGACCTTCTTGGTCGCGTCGGTCACCGCACTCGTGATGTCCATGAGCTGACCGGCGTCGACCATGGCCGCCATCTTGCCGCCACCACGCTGCAGGAAGATGTCCGGTGCGGAGCCCGAGTTGAGCGCCGTCTGCAGCTTGCCGTCGAGGTCCTCGTTCTGGATCGCCTGGACGGTGATCTTCACGTTCGGGTTGGCCTTCTCGAAGTCGGCGACCGTCTTCTCCCAGAACGCCTTGCCGTCGCCCGTCGTGGCGTTGTGCCAGAACGTCATGTTCACGGCGCCGCCGCTGCTGCCGGCGCTGGAGCCGCCGGTGCTGCCGCCGCTGCAGGCCGTGAGCCCTGCCGCGCCCATCACCACGGCGGCCGATACCGCCAGGGTCTTCCTCAGCTTCATGAGATCTGTCCTCTTCGTTGAGCAGCAGAAAATACGGAGATTGCCCCCTGCGGAGCGAGACCGGCGATCGCTGCTGACACCCGCGCCGGTCTGTGTCGGTCGTCGCGACGTCACCGGCTCCGGGCCGCGGCGCCCGGGCCGGAGCTGCGTGCGTTCGACCGCACCGCGCCAGGACCGAGAACCACGCTCAGGGGTGGTGCCGTTGCTTCCATCGCCGAACTCCTCGTCGTCGTCGACTCAGGACGATCTGGACTCTTGCAGGCGCGAGGGGCGCATGTCAATCGTTGTCGATAGCGTTATCCAAAACGTTACCTGACGGGCAGGTGCGCCTCTCCCGCCTCGCTCCGCGCCCTTACCAGGGACGATGGGCCCACTCGCGTCGCCGGGGCCCGGGAATAACCTGAGCAGGACTGCGCACCTCATCGGGGAGGTGGGGACCGTGCCAGCACCCGTCAGCTCTGACGTGCCACACGTCGTCGTCATCGGGGGTGGTGGCACCGGTGGAGCGGTCGCCCACGACCTCACCCTGCGAGGTCTGCGCGTCACCGTGCTCGAACGCGGCGAGATCACCTCGGGGACCACCGGTCGTCACCACGGCCTGCTGCACAGCGGCGGGCGCTACGCCGTGGGTGACAGGGAGTCCGCGGTCGAGTGCATCACCGAGAACAGGATCCTCCGCCGGATCGCACCGGGCTCGTTCGAGGAGAACGACGGCCTGTTCGTGGCCATCACGGACGAGGACATGGACTACCTCCCCCGGTTCGTCGAGGGCTGCGAGGCGTGCGGCATCCCGGCAACCGTGCTCACCGCCGACGAGGCGCTGCGCCGCGAGCCCGGCCTGACCCCGGACGTCAGGGCGGCGGTCCAGGTGCCGGACGGCACGATGGATGCGATGCGGCTCCCGCTGCGGTTCTTCGCGACGGCCCAGCACAACGGCGCGGTCATCCGCACCTTCACG
>DATKTF010000074.1:0-3065 GCA_035531255.1 Cellulomonadaceae bacterium | reverse complement strand
ATGTACTACCCGGAATCGGTGTCCGGTCTCGATGCCTCGGCGTCCCGGGCCCTGTGCGGGTCGGACCGGTGCTCGCAGGCCATCACGTCGCTCGGCAACCCGCTGATCTGGTGGGCGGCGACGGCCGCGATCGTGGTGGCCCTCGTGTGGCTCGTGCGGCGGTACGACTGGCGGGCGGGGGCTGCGCTCGTCGGGATCGGTGCCGGCTGGGTGCCGTGGCTCGGCTACGCGCACCGGACGATCTTCACGTTCTACTCGATCGCGTTCGCTCCGTGGATGGTGCTCACGCTGACGTTCGTGATCGGGATCGTCCTGGGGACCCGGGTCGACGACGCGCGGCGACGACGCATCGGCCGGTGGTGGGTCGGTGGGTTCCTCGCGCTCGTGGTGCTCGTGAGCGCGTTCTTCTACCCGATCTGGACCGCCCAGATCGTGCCGTACTGGTTCTGGCGCCTCCACATGTGGCTGCCCAGCTGGATCTGATCACGCCGCGCCGCGCCGCCGGCTCGCACTCGGCGCGCCGCTGCTACCAGTCGACCTGCGGCGAGGGGTGCCAGCGGACGCCGATCAGGTCCCAGTAGTCGCGGTGCGCCGCGACGCGTCGCCGGTACGAGTCCCAGCCGCGCCGACCGGGTACCGTCCACGCGACCTCGGCAAGAGCGGTGAGGCGCGGCAGGAGCATCTCGGTCAGATCGTCGACCGTGGCCAGGGTCTCGGTCCAGATGGCGGCCTCGACCCCGACCACCGACTCCACCGGCAGGTCGGGGACGAGGAGAGCCGGATCCCAGTCGTAGGCGTCACGCAGCTCGACGTGGCCGGCCCACTCGAGTCCGCGCGGGTAGCGCGCGTCGTACTTCATGTCGAGGTACGCCCGCGACCCCGGTGACATCAGCACGCGGCAGCCGGCCGCCGCGGCAGCCACGAGCTCGGCCTGTCCGGTCCGGGGGTCCCAGTACTGCAGCACGCTCCCGGGTGCGAGCGGGACCCCGGAAGCCTCCTGCCGGGCAACCACGACCTTCCCCGCGTCCCGCACGGCGTCGTGGGCGATCCCGATGAGAGCCGCGTACTCGTCGGGTTCGAGGCCCAGGACCTCGTCCCCGCCGATGTGCACGCACGGCCCCGGTGTCATCGCGGCGACATCGGTGAAGACGTCCTGCAGGAATCGCCGGGTCGCCGGCAGCCCGGCGGACAGCCGGCTGAATCCCACCTCGATCCCGGTGTAGGCGTCGGCCGGCTCGCCGGACGGCGTGAGCTCCCCGTACGCGTGCAGCGCCGCGTTGACGTGACCGGGGACGTCGATCTCGGGGACGACGGCGATGCCGCGGGACGCGGCGAACGACACGATCCGCCGGTACTCGTCCGACGTGTAGTACCCACCTCGGGCGCCGTGGACGGCCGACCCTGCCGACCTCTCGACCAGGCCGGGGCGTGACGCCACGTCGAGCCGCCACCCCTGGTCGTCGGTGAGGTGCAGGTGCAGGACGTTGAGCTTGTAGTACCCCATGAGGGACATCACCAGCTCGATGTCCTCGACCGAGAAGAAGTGCCGTGCCACGTCGACGCTCAGCCCACGCCACGCGAACCGCGGGGCGTCCTCGACACGGAGCGCCGGGGCGTACACGAGGCCCGCGGCGTCCGAGCGCAACGTCTGGCGCAGCGTCACGACGCCGTAGTAGAGGCCGGTCACCGCCGGGGCACGCACCAGAGCACGTCGATGGTCCACCGCGAGCGAGTACCGCTCCGTCGGGTCGGCGTCGGCAGGGCCCGCAGCAGGGTCCAGGCGGAGCTCGATGAGGTGGTCGCGTCCGTCGTCGGCCGAGAGCATGTCGACCGGCCCGATGCCGATCCGTTCGGCGAGCCGCGCCACGTACACGCCGAGGGCGATCTCCGCCGGTTCCGGGCCGACGACCAGCCCGACGCCTGCCCCCAGACCGAGGCCGGGTCCGTCACCGGGTTCCACGTAGCGCGGAGCTGGGACGATCGACAGGGACTCGGGCACGGTGGACGGCTCTCGCTCGGGTGGTGGACGAGGTAGCAGAGGTGCAGGTCACGGTAGGCGTACCGACCGGTGTGCCGCCAACCGGATGGGCCGTCCGAGGGACACCCGCCGCGGTCTCGGGTCGGACCGTCAGGCGATCGGACGACGGCGGACGGGCGCGGTCGTCGTCGAGATGACGGCTCAGCCTGCGACGACCGTGAGCACCACGGCGACGAGCGGCAGGAGCCCCTGGACGGCCGCCGCGCGCGCCAGCGCCGGTCTGCGGGTCACGAGCACGACGGCCGCGGCGGCCATCGACCCGGTCGCGAACAGCAGCACCCCGACGCCGGCCGCGCGCGTGGCGTCGACGTCGGACCGCGAGAGGACGAGTCCGGCGAACGTCCCGATCGCCAGGAACAGGTTGTACCAGCCCTGGTTGTACGCGAGCTCCCGCGTGACGCGGGCCTCTGCCTCCGAGGTGACCCCGAAGGTGGCACGAGTGCGCGGAGCCGTCCACAGGAAGCTCTCGAGCGCGAAGATGTACACGTGCACGAGTGCCGCGATCGTCGCGAGGACGACGGCGACCAGGGGGACGGTGGCGGGCATCAGCAGCCTCTCGTTCGGGGTCGCCGGGCCGTCAGGCCGCGACCCGGACGACCATCTTGCCGGTGTTCTCGCCGCGCATGAGCCCGAGGAAGGCCGCCACGGCGTTCTCGATGCCGTCGACCACGGTCTCGTCGAACACGACGTCGCCCGCCGTGAGCCACCCGGCCATGGCGGCGCTGAAGGCAGGGAAGTGCTGCGTGTAGTGGCCGACCGTGAATCCCTGGAGGGTCAGTCCGCGCGTGATGAGGTTGCCGATGTTTCGCGGTCCGGAGGTCGTGCCGGTCTCGTTGTACTGCGAGATCGCGCCGCACAGCGCTGCACGTCCGCCGTCCTTGAACGCGTCGAGGGCGGCCTCGAGGTGCTCGCCGCCGACGTTGTCGAAGTACACGTCGATGCCGTCCGGCGCCGCCGCGGCGAGCTGACCCGCGACGTCGCCGTCCTTGTAGTTGAACGCCGTGTCGAAGCCGTACCGCTCGGTCAG
>DATKTF010000073.1:0-2900 GCA_035531255.1 Cellulomonadaceae bacterium | reverse complement strand
CACGATCCCGCCGGGACCCGTCCCGACCATCGCGTCGAGGTCGACGCCGAGGTCACGGGCGATCTTCCGGACCGGGGGCTTGGCGAGGGCGTGCGTCGCGCCGGACGCGCTGCGGCCGGCGGCTCGCTCGGCCGACCCGTTGACGCTCGCGCTGCCGGCCGGTCCGTCGGAGCGTGCGGCGATCGTCGCCGTGCGCGGGGCGGGTGCCGGGACCGCGGCGGTGGTGGTCGGCGGCACCGCGGCGGACGGGCCAGCGGCGGACGGGCCAGCGGGAGGGGCGTCCGTCGGGGCGGCGGCAGGCGCGCCGGAGGTGGGGGCGCCGCGGCGGGCGCGTCGGGCGCTCGCGTGCTCGCCGACCCCGTAGCCGACGAGGACCGCCGTGCCGTGACCCTCCGCGGGCTGTTCCGTCGCCGTGGCGGGAGCGGTCAGGCGGCCGGCCGGGTCGGTGTCGATCACGATGATCGGCGTGCCGACCTCGACCGTGATGCCGGGCTCGACCAGCAGCTCCGTGACGACGCCCGCGAACGGGCTCGGCAGCTCCACGATCGACTTGGCGGTCTCGATCTCGACGAGGGCTTGGTTGAGCGTGACCGTGTCCCCCACGGCGACCGACCACGAGACGATCTCCGCCTCGGTCAGGCCTTCCCCCGCATCGGGAAGCCGGAACTCCTCAAAAGTCGGCACGCAAGCTCCAATCTCACTCCCCCTCCGCCGAGCTCGCACGTCCGGCGCGAGCTCGCACCGTGGAACGTGCGGTCTCGCGTCCAACCTGCGGTCTCGGCGGGAGGTGGGGGTCGGGTGGGTGAGTCAGTAGGTCTGAGTTGGCCTGAGTAGGCCTAGTAGTCCTAGTAGGCCTAGTAGGCCAGAGAACGGTCGACGGCGTCGAGGATGCGGTCGAGGGAGGGGAGGTACTCGTGCTCGAGCTTGGAGACCGGGTACGGGATGTGGAACCCGCCCACTCGCAGCACCGGCGCCTGCAGGTGGTAGAAGCACTCCTCGGTGATCCGCGCCGCGACCTCGGCCCCGGTGCCGTACAGCACCGGTGCCTCGTGGACCACGACGCAGCGACCGGTGCGTCGGACCGAGGCCGCCACCGTCACGGCGTCCAGCGGTGACAGCGTCCGCAGGTCGATGACCTCGATGCTCGTGCCCTCCGCCGCCGCCGCGTCCGCGACCTTGAGGCACGTGCCGACCGTCGGGCCGTACCCCACGAGCGTCAGGTCGGTCCCGGGTCGCACGACGACCGCACGATCCAGACCGGTCTCACCGGTCGACGCGTCGACGAGCGGTGCGTCGAGGTCGACGTCCCCCTTGTCCCAGTACCGACCCTTGGGTTCGAAGAACAGCACCGGGTCCGGTGACGCGACGGCCTGCTGGATCATCACGTAGGCGTCTGCCGGGGTCGACGGGGACACGACCCGCAGGCCGGCCGTGTGCGCGAACAGCACCTCCGGGGACTCGCTGTGGTGCTCGATCGCCCCGATACCGCCGCCGTACGGGACCCGGATCACCACCGGGAGGCTCAGGCGCCCCTGCGAGCGGTAGTGCATCCGCGACAGCTGGGTCGTGATCTGGTCGAACGCCGGGTAGATGAACCCGTCGAACTGGATCTCGCACACCGAGCGGTAGCCGCGCAGCGCGAGGCCGATCGCCGTCCCGATGATGCCGGACTCGGCGAGCGGGGTGTCGACCACCCGTTCCGACCCGAAGTCCTTGTACAGGCCGTCGGTCACCCGGAACACACCGCCGAGGGCGCCGATGTCCTCGCCCATGAGCAGGACCTTCGGGTCGCTCTCGAGCGCACGCCGCAGGCCCAGGTTGATCGCCTTCGCCAGCGTGATCCGCTGGGTGCCGGTCGTCGTGCTCATCGGTGCGCCCCCTCGCCGCCCCCGAGGAAGGAGGCCTCGTACTCCTGGAACCATGCGCGCTCGGCGTCGACGATCGCGTTCGGGCCGGCGTACACGTGGTCGAACATCGAGCTCGTCGCGGGGCGGCCCATCGCGTGGACCGCCGCGCGGATCCGCTCGCCGAGCGCGTCCGAGTCGGCGTCGAGCTCGGTCTCGATCTCCGGCGACAGCTCGCCCTCGGCGACCAGCAGGGCGCGCAACCGGTCGATCGGGTCGCGTTGCCGCCAGTACTCCTCCTCGGCAGAGCTGCGGTAGCGGGACGGGTCGTCGGAGGTCGTGTGGGCACCCATGCGATAGGTGAACGCCTCGATGAGCGTGGGACCACCGCCGGACCGGGCGCGTTCGAGGGCTTCGGCGGTCACGGCGTAGCACGCGAGCACGTCGTTGCCGTCGACCCGCACGCTCGGCACACCGAACCCGGGACCGCGGTCCGCCAGCGGTGCACGGGACTGGCGCGTGGTCGACTCCGAGATCGCCCACTGGTTGTTCTGGCAGAACAGCACGAGCCCCGCGTTGTTGACCGCGGAGAAGACGAGCGCCTCGTTGACGTCGCCCTGGGACGTCGCGCCGTCGCCGAAGTAGGCGACGACCGCGATGTCCCGCTCCGGGTCTCCCGTCCCGACGAGGCCGTCGCGCTGGACGCCCATCGCGTAGCCGGTCGCGTGGAGCGTGTGCGAGCCGATCACGAGCGTGTACAGGTGGAAGTTGTGGTCGGCCGGGTTCCAGCCACCATGGTCGATCCCGCGGAAGAGTCGGAGCAGGTTCGCCAGGTCGACGCCGCGCGTGTGCGCCACGCCGTGCTCCCGGTAGGACGGGAAGACGTAGTCCTGCGGTGCGAGCGCCCGACCCGAGCCGATCTGTGCGGCCTCCTGCCCGAGGCTCTGCGCCCAGAGGCCGAGCTCACCCTGCCGCTGCAGCGCGGTCGCCTCGTTGTCGAACCGTCTCACCAGGACCATGTCGCGGTACATGCCGCGCAACGCGTCGGCGTCGAGA
>DATKTF010000072.1:0-3397 GCA_035531255.1 Cellulomonadaceae bacterium | reverse complement strand
CGGGCACAGCCGGCGCGGCGTCCGCCGGCGACCCGGGCGCGGTCGGGTCCGGAACGGGAGGCGCGGCAGGCTCGACCACACCCTCGAGCGGCACCGCACCGGCCATCGACCGGACCGAGTCGAGGACCGACGCGAACGTGTCGCGACCGGTCGAGAGCTGCGGGCCGTCAGTGACGGGCACGACCGCGGCCGGCAGCGCGGGCGGCGGATCGCCCCGCTCGGCGGCGTCCGCGGCGTCGAGCAGGGCGTCGATACCGGTCGCCTCCGGACGGGTCCGCTGGGCACCCAGCGCACCGCGACCCGATCGGGCCCAGCCGCCGAGAGGACCGCGCTCCGGCACCTCGATCGTCAGCTCGAACCGCTCGCGGGCGAAGAACCCGGCGATACCGCCGGTGCGGACACGCTCGGCGCGCACGACGGTCGCGTCCGGGCCGTACTCCGCCCGGACGCGCGTCAGCAGATGCTCGAGGTCGTCACCCTCAAGCAGCAATCGCGTGGACATCCGTCACCATCCCGACCTGCTCGATCTGCAGACCGGCTCCGGTGACCTCGACGTAGGAGAGCACGGCCAGTCGCGGCATCGAGTGTGCCACCAGCCTGCGCACGGCGGGACGGATCGCCGGCGCACACACCAGGACGGCGGTCCGGCCACCCTGCTCGGCCTCCGTGGTGCAGCGGAGGACCGAGCCGAGCAGGCCCTCGGTCGTCTCGGGGTCGAGCAGCAGCTGGGTGCCCAGGTCGGTGGGGCGGAGCGACTCCAGGAGGTGCTGCTCGAGAGCGGGCGCGACCGTGATGACCCGCAGCGTGCCCTCGTGCGCGTGCTGCGCCGTCAAGGCCGGTGCGATCGCGGACCGCGCGGCCTCGACGAGGCCCTCGACGTCGGTGCTGACCTTGGCGCGCAGGGTGAGGGCCTCGTAGATGCGCCCGAGGTCCCGGATCGAGATCTCCTCCGCGAGGAGACCCTGCAGCACGCGCTGGACCTCGCCGAGGGAGAGCAGGTTCGGGATGAGCTCGTCGACGACGGACGGGTTGACCTGCTTGACGCCCTCCGTGAGCACCCGGACGTCCTCGCGCCCGAGCAGACGCGGGGCGTTCTGGGCGATGATCGACCCGAGGTGCGTGATGAGCACCGAGACCCGGTCCACGACCGTCGCGCCGGACATCTCCGCGGCGTGCCGCAGCTCTGTCGCCACCCACTTGCCCGGCAGCCCGAAGACCGGCTCCACGACGCTCTGCCCGGGCAGCGACTGCAGGTCCTCACCGAGGGCGAGCACCCGGACACCCGGGGTCTGGCCGCGACCGACCTCGACGCCGGAGATGCGCACCACGTACGTCGAGCGCGGCAGCTCGACGAAGTCGCGCGTCCGTACCGGCGGCACGACGATCCCGAGGTCGAGGGCGATCTTGCGGCGCAGGGCACGAACCCGCGCGAGGAGCTCCTGATCGGTGCCGGTGCCGACCATGTCGACGAGGTCCGGAGCGAGCAGGATCTCCAGCGCGTGCACCCGCATCTGCTCGATCAGCTGTTCCGGCGTGTCCGCGGCCGTCGTCGACGCGGGGGTCGCCGCCACGCGCGCAGCCGCGGCCTCGCCGGCCTCGCGCGTCTTGATCCGCTGCGAGGCGTACAGCAGCGCCGCACCGATGAGGATGAACGGCAGCTTCGGCATCGCCGGGATCACCGAGAGCGCGATCGCGGAGACCCCGGCGATCTGCAGTGCGGAGCGGCTCTGCGTGAGCTGCTTCGACGCCGCGGTCCCCATGTCGCTCTCGGCGGTCGAGCGGGTCACGATGAGACCGGTCGACACGGACATGAGCAGCGCGGGGATCTGGGTGACGAGACCGTCGCCGATGGTCAGCAGGCTGAAGCGCTGCAGCGAGTCGCCGGCGCTCATGCCCATCTGCACCATGCCGATGACGAACCCGCCGACCAGGTTGATGATCGTGATGATGATGCCCGCCATGGCGTCGCCCTTGACGAACTTCGAGCCACCGTCCATCGCGCCGTAGAAGTCGGCCTCGGCCGCGACGTCGGCCCGGCGCCTGCGGGCCTGGTCCTCGTTGATGAGGCCGGCGTTGAGGTCGGCGTCGATCGCCATCTGCTTGCCTGGCATCGCGTCCAGGGTGAACCGCGCGCCGACCTCCGCGACGCGACCGGCACCGTTGGTGATGACCGCGAACTGGATGACCACGAGGATCAGGAAGATCACGAGGCCGATGACCAGCGACCCGCTGATCACGAAGTGGCCGAACGCGTTGATCACCTGGCCCGCATACCCGTCGCTGAGCACGAGGCGCGTGGACGCGACGTTGAGCCCGAGCCGGAACAGCGTGAAGACCAGCAGCAACGACGGGAAGACCGAGAAGTCGAGCGGACGCTTGACGTACATGCTGGTCAGCAGGATCACCAGGGACGCGGTGATGTTCAGCGCGATCAGGAAGTCCAGCATCGACGCAGGCAGCGGGATGACGAGCAGGAGCACGATGCCGACGACGCCGGCCGGGACAGCCAGCTGGCTGATCGAGGTCTTCCTCATCGGAGGTCCTTCCTGGAGCGGCGGGTTGCGGGTCGGGCTGCGGGTCGAGGGGCACGGCCAGGCGCGGATGCGATCGTCGGCCCGGGTCGGGGTGCGGGTCTCATGCGGCGACCCCCGGCCGGTCCGGCACCCGGTGCACCCCGGCGGCGGCGCCCCGCCGGCGCAGCGCCATCACGAACGCGAGGACCCGCGCGACCGCGGTGTAGAGGTATTCGGGGATCTCGTCCCCGACCTCGCACGCCCCGTGCAGCGCACGGGCGAGCGGGATGTCGGCGACCATCGGCACGTGGTGCTCGGTGGCGCGCTCGCGGATCCGGGTGGCGACGTGCCCCTGCCCCTTGGCGACCACGCGCGGCGCGCCGCTGCCGGGTTCGTAGCGGAGCGCGACGGCGACATGCGTCGGGTTGACCAGGACGACGTCGGCGGTGGGGACCGCCGCCATCATGCGGTTGCGGCTCATGGCGAGCTGCTTGGAGCGGATCGCCCCCTTCAGCAGCGGGTCGCCGTCGGAGCGCTTGCTCTCGTCCTTGATCTCCTGCCGGGACATGCGCGTCTTCTTCCGGTTGCGCCGGATCACGACGACGACGTCGGCGGCGGCGAGCACCAGACCCGCGGCCACGGCGGTGCGCAGCAGCGACATCGCCCCGCCCCCCGCCTCGTCGAGCAGCGCCCGGACCGGGAGTCCGCCGGCGGACATCAGCGCCGGCGTCAATCCCTTGACGGCGACGAACAGCACCAGCCCGACGACCCCGGTCTTGAGCAGGGACTTCGCGCCCTGCCACCAGGCCTGGGCGCCGAACAGCCGCTTGACCCCGCTCGTCGGGTTGAACTGCTTGAACGTCGGCTTGAGCCGCTTCATCGAC
>DATKTF010000071.1:0-7267 GCA_035531255.1 Cellulomonadaceae bacterium | reverse complement strand
GCCCCTCGGCCCCTTCAGAGGTCTCCGCATCGGTCGTGATCGCCACCGGAGCGGCGACCACGTCGAGCAGGAAGAACTTCAGGCCTGCATGTCCACGAACCGCGAGTAGTGCCCCTGGAACGCGACCGTGATCGTGTCGGTCGGCCCGTTGCGGTGCTTGGCGACGATCAGGTCGGCCTCGCCCGCGCGCGGTGACTCGCGCTCGTAGGCGTCCTCTCGGTGCAGCAGGATCACCATGTCGGCGTCCTGCTCGATCGAGCCGGACTCGCGCAGGTCGCTCATCTGCGGACGCTTGTCGGTGCGCTGCTCGGGGCCACGGTTCAGCTGGCTGATCGCGATGACCGGGACCTCGAGCTCCTTCGCGAGCAGCTTGAGCGCGCGGGAGAACTCCGAGACCTCCTGCTGGCGGGACTCGACGCGCTTGCCGGAGCTCATGAGCTGCAGGTAGTCGATGACCACGAGCTTGAGGTCGTGCTTCTGCTTGAGGCGCCGGCACTTCGCCCGGATCTCCATGAGCGACATGTTCGGCGAGTCGTCGATGAACAGCGGTGCCTCGGAGATCTTGCCCATCGTCCCCGCGAGCTTCTGCCAGTCGTCCTCACCCATCGAGCCGTTGCGCATCTTCTGCAGGTGGATGCGGGCCTCGGCCGAGAGCAGACGCATCGTGATCTCGTTGCGGCTCATCTCGAGGGAGAAGACGACCGAGGTCAGTCCGTGCTTGATCGAGGCCGAGCGGGCGATGTCGAGGCCGAGCGTGCTCTTGCCGATCGCGGGACGGGCGGCGAGGACGATCATCTGGCCCGGGTGCAGCCCGTTGGTCAGGCGGTCCAGGTCCGCGAACCCGGTGGGGACGCCGATCATGCCCTCGCCACGGTGGCCCGCGGCCTC
The DNA here is from genome assembly GCA_035531255.1 of Cellulomonadaceae bacterium. GTDB lineage: Bacteria > Actinomycetota > Actinomycetes > Actinomycetales > Cellulomonadaceae > JAJDFX01. Next base: position 6,379 of record DATKTF010000071.1, on the reverse strand, counting down.
GATCTCGTCGACCGTCCCCGCGATCACCTCACCGAGGCGCAGGTAGTCCTCGCTCTGGCGCCGCTCGGTGACCGCGTACACCTCGGCCTGGGCGTTGTTGACGATCTCGTCGACGTCTCCGCCGTCGGTCGCGTACCCGAGCTGGACGATCCGCGTCCCGGCCTCGACGAGGCGTCGGAGCACCGATCGCTCACGGACGATCCGCGCGTAGTACCCGGCATTGGCTGCGGTCGGCACCATCGAGATCAAGGTGTGCAGGTACGGTGCCCCGCCGACGCGCTGCATCTCGCCACGCTTGGTGAGCTCCGCCGAGACGGTCACCGCGTCGGCGGGTTCGCCGCGGCCGTAGAGGTCGAGGATCGCGTCGTAGATCGCCTCGTGAGCGGGGCGGTAGAAGTCGGTGCCGCGCAGCTGCTCGACGACGTCGGCGATGGCGTCCTTCGAGATCATCATGCCGCCGAGCACGCTCTGCTCCGCCGCGACGTCCTGCGGAGGTGTGCGGTCGAACGAGCTTCCTCCGCGTGCGGGGGCGAACCCCTGCTCGAGGTCCTCGATCGTCATGCGCGCCTCATCTCCGTCGTGCTCGTCACTGCTGTCGGCCGCATCCGCGGGTCGTGCGCCGGACTCTCCGGAGGGACGCCACCCAGTCCTACTCCGAGGGTCCGACACAGGACGCCCTGCGGCCGTCCACAGGAGCCCCCGCGTGACAGTACGGGCTCCGCGCCGCCACCGCGAGCGTCGGCCCGGAACGCCGACAACAGGTTTGTCCACAGGCAGACGGACTTCCGCAGCACCGGCCTCGGGCCCGGTGTACACACCTGTGCACGAATCTGTGGATAGTGCACGGACCTTGTGGAAACGCGGGATTCTCACCCGTATGTGATGCTCTGATCAGCACCGATACCCTTGCCGCCCTGTGGACCCGGAGGAAGATGCACCCGATCCACCATCTGAGACCGCGCCTGTCATCCACTGATCGACAGGTCCTCGCCCTTGCCGTTCCCGCCCTCGGCGCCCTCGTCGCCGAGCCGCTCTTCGTGCTCGTGGACTCGGCCGTCGTCGGACACCTCGGCACTCCGCAGCTCGCCGGTCTGTCCCTCGCGTCGACGATCCTGGTGACGGTCGTCGGCCTCTGCGTGTTCCTCGCGTACACGACCACGGGCGCCGTCGCGCGCCGGATCGGCGTCGGCGACCGCGCCGCCGCGCTCACGCTGGGCATCGACGGCATGTGGCTCGCGCTCGTCCTCGGCCTGGCCCTTGCGGTCCTCCTCGTCGGGTCCGCGCCCGTGCTCGTCGCCGCCCTCGGCGCGGCGCCCGACGTCGCGAGCCAGGCGACCCGCTACCTGCACGCGTCCGCTCCGGGTCTTCCCGGGATGCTCGTCGTGCTCGCGTCCACGGGCGTCCTCCGCGGACTGCAGGACACCCGCACTCCCCTCGTGGTCGCGGCGTCGGGCGCGGTGCTCAACGCAGCACTCAACGTCCTGCTCGTCCTCGGGCTGCACCTCGGCATCACCGGATCCGGCGCGGGGACGGCGGCCACCCAGCTCCTCATGGCCGGGGTCCTCACCGTGATCGTGGTACGAGGAGCGCGTGCGGCCGGAGCGTCGCTCGCGCCGGCGGCGCGCGGGATCTGGGCCGGTGCCCGAGCCGGCGCACCCCTGCTCGTGCGGACCGCGTCGCTGCGCGCGGCGATCGCCCTCACCGTCTGGGTCGCCACCGGTCTCGGTGCCGTCGCGCTCGCCGGGCACCAGGTCGTCAGCTCGGTCTGGAGCCTGACGGCGTTCGCGCTCGACGCCCTCGCCATCGCCGCGCAGGCGATGGTCGGTCACGCCCTCGGCGCAGGTGACGTCGGACGGGTCCGCGCGGTGCTGCGGCGGACGCTCGCGTGGGGGGTCGGCGCGGGCGTCGTCCTCGGCCTCCTCGTCGGCGCGTCCGCCACCGTCCTGCCGGTGCTGTTCACCACCGACCCGCACGTGCGCCGGGCCGTGACCGTCGCCCTGCTCGTCGCGGCGGTGACGCTTCCGATGGCGGGCTGGGTCTTCGTGCTCGACGGCGTCCTCATCGGCGCGGGCGACGGGCGCTACCTCGCCGGCGTCGGGATGGCCACCCTCGTCGTGTACGTGCCGGTCGCCCTCGCCGTGCGCGCCTGGGCAGGGGACGGCACGAGTGGGCTCGCCTGGCTGTGGGTGGCCTTCGCCGGCGTGTTCATGCTTGCGCGCGCCGTCACGACCGCGGTCCGGGCGCGCGGGACGGCGTGGATGGTCACCGGCGTGTGACCCGTCGGACGCCCGCAGGGCCCGGCTCCTCGACGGAACCGGGCCCTGCGGGGACTGCTGGTGGCTACTGCCTCAGGCGGCGACGACCTTGACGGTGACGGTCGCGGACACCTCGGGGTGCAGGCGCACGAGCACCGTGAACTCCCCGACGGACTTGATCGGCTGACCGATCTCGACCTTCCGCTTGTCGATCGCGGGCGAGCCGGCGGCCGCAGCGGCCTCGGCGATGTCCGTGGTCGTGACAGCACCGAACAGCCGACCGGACACGCCGGCCTTGGCCGTCACGACGACCGCCTTGGACTGCAGCGAGTCGCGGATCGCCTTGGCGTCCTCGAGAGTCGCGATCTCACGGCTCTTGCGGGCGCTACGGATGACCGCGACCTGCTTCTCGGCACCCTTGGACCAGACGGTCGCGAGACCGCGCGGCATCAGGTAGTTGCGAGCGAACCCGTCCTTGACGTCGACGACGTCGCCGGGAGCGCCGAGGCCGGTCACCTCGTGGGTCAGGATGAGCTTTGCCATGGGTCGACCTCCTTCTCAGCGTGCCGACGACGAGTACGGCAGGAGAGCCATCTCGCGGGCGTTCTTGACGGCACGTGCGATCGCACGCTGCTCCTGGACGGACACGCCGGTCACCCGACGCGCCCGGATCTTCCCGCGGTCGGAGATGAACTTCCGCAGCAGGGCGGTGTCCTTGTAGTCGACGACGTCGATCTTCGCGGACTTGAGAGGGTTCTGCTTCTTCTTCGGCTTACGAACAATGGCCTTCGCCATCGTGGTGCTCCTTCAGTGAAGACGTGGTGCCGGGCGTCCGGGTCCGTGACGGTGCACGGACCGGTCCGACCGGGCTGCTGGTGTCGAGGGGCGAGGGATCAGAACGGGGGCTCGTCCGAGAACTGGCCACCGGAACCACCGGGGGCCGGTGTGGCCCACGGGTCGTCCTGCGGCGCGCTCTGAGTGCTGCCACCGCTGAATCCGCCGCCACCACCGCCGAAGCCACCACCGCCGCCACCGGACCGCTGGGTCCGGGTGACCTTGGCACTGGCGTAGCGGAGCGACGGACCGACCTCGTCGACCTGGAGCTCGTACACGGTGCGCTTCTCGCCCTCGCGGGTCTCGTAGGAGCGCTGCACGAGCCGCCCGGTCACGACGACGCGGGTGCCCTTCGTGAGCGACTCGGCGACGTTCTCGGCAGCCTCGCGCCAGACCGAGCAGCGCAGGAACAGCGTGTCGCCGTCCTTGAACTCGTTGGCCTGACGGTCGAAGGTCCTCGGCGTGGAGGCCACGGTGAAGTTCGCCACGGCAGCACCCGACGGGGTGAAGCGCAGCTCGGGGTCCCCGGTCAGGTTCCCGATCACCGTGATGACGGTCTCACCAGCCATGACAGCTCCTCGAAGTCGTCGTCGGTCGTACAGGTCGGTTCGGCGTCAGCGGGCGTCCGCGCGGAGGACCTTCGTCCGCAGGACGACCTCGTTGAGGCCGAGCTGACGGTCGAGCTCCTTGGCGGTGTCCGGTGCCGCAGTGAAGTCCACGACGGCGTAGATGCCCTCGGACTTCTTCTTGATGTCGAACGCCAGACGGCGACGACCCCAGATGTCGACCTTGTCGACCGTGCCGCCGTCGCTCTTCACGACGGAGAGGTACTTGTCGAGCGAGGGAGCGACGGTGCGCTCCTCGACCTCGGGATCAAGAATGATCATGATCTCGTACTGACGCAGGCTCATACCCACCTCCTGTGGTCTCTACGGTCACGGTCCATCCGTGACAGGAGGGTTGTGCGCGTCGCCGGGCCGGGTCGTCTCGCCGATAGGCGACGGTCTTCCCCGAGCACAGCAAAGGTGAACACTATCCGCTCATCGGTCCCTGGCGGTAATCAGGGTGCCGTCGTGGGCTTCACCGCACCGGTCTTCGACGCCGGCGTGGCCGTCGGGGTCGGCCCTGGCTTCGGCGCAGGCCCGCTCGAGACCACGAGCGAGACGGTGCTGCCCCGCGGCAGGACGGTCCCGGCCGCCGGGGAGGCGCTGAGGACGGTCCCGACCGGGATGGTCGGGTCCGACTTCTCCGTCGTCGCCGGCTGGAGGCCGGCCGCGAGCACGGCCGCCTCGGCATCGGCGCGCAGCATCCCGACGAGCCCCGTCGGCACCGTGGCCGTCGTGGGTGCCGCGGTCGTCGGCGTGGTCGTCGGCACGGGTGCGGTCGTCGAGGTCGCGGCCACGGTCGGCGCGGGGGTCCCGACGTTCGCGCGCGGAGGGAACGCGACCGCGGTCTTGCCCTTCTCGACCGCACCCATGAACTTGGCCCAGACGAACGCCGGCCAGGTCCCGCCCGTCACCTCCTTGACACCGCCCCAACCGGTGATGGACTGCTCGCTGCCGTTGTCGGCGACCTGGTACATCGCGACGGCCGTCGACAGCTGGAGCTTGTTGGTCGCGGCATCGGTCGGTCCCGCCGTGAAGCCGACGAACCAGCCGGACACGTTCTTGTCCGTGGTCCCGGTCTTGCCCGCGACCGGGAAACCCAGACGCTTGACGTACCCGCTCGCGGTCCCGGACTGGACCACCTGCTGCATCGCGTAGGTCGCGTCGGCGATGACGGGGGCGTCGAACACCTTCGTGGGAGGGCTCGCGCCCTTGTACGCGACCGAACCGTCCGAGATGAAGGTGGCGGTGTCGACGATGTGCGGGGTCGTACGGTACCCGCCGGACGCGATCGTCCCGTACGCGGACGCCATGTCGAGCGGGTGCACGGTGTCCGTGCCGAGCACGTTCGCGGGGTTCGTGCCGACCGTCGTGGTGATCCCTGCGGCCTTCGCGGTCGCGGCGGTCTTGTCCGGTCCGACCTTCATGTTGAGCTGCGCATAGACGGTGTTGACCGAGTCCGCCGTCGCCTTGACGAGGTCGATGTTGCCGAACTGCTCGTTGGCGAAGTTCGGCACCTTCCCGAAGCCCGGGACGTTCTGCGGGCTCCGGCCGTTGAAGGTCGTCGTCAACGGGATGCCCTGGCCCAGGGCCGTGATCAGGGTGAACGGCTTGAAGGTCGACCCGGCCTGGGCCGCGTCCTGCGTCACGGCGTTGCGGGCGCGCGCGAGGTAGTCGGCACCGCCGTACAGCGCACGGATCGCGCCGGTCGACGGGTCGACCGACACGAGAGCGACCATCGTGTGGGGATCCTTGCCGGCGGGGAGGTCGTTCACGGCGGCGATCGCGGCGTTCTCCATGGTCGCGTCGATGGTCGTGACGATGTTCAGCCCGGCGGTGTTGAGCTGGTCCTCGGTGAGCCCGCCCTTGGTCGTGAGCTCGGACTTCACCATCTGGAGCAGGTAGCCGGTGGGGCCCTTGTACGTCTCGGAGGTCTGGTACTTGATGACCGGCGGGAACGCCTGGGTCGCACGATCGGCGGCAGTCAGCCATCCCCCCGCGACCATCCGGTCGAGCGTCCGGTTCCAGCGCGCCGTCGCCTGGGTGAGGTCGACGGCAGGGTCCCAGTTGCTGGGTGACGGGATGATCCCCGCGAGGAGCGCCGCCTCGGAGACGGTCAGGTTCTTCGCGTCGACGCCGAAGTACGCCTGCGCCGCCGCCTGGATGCCGTACGTCCCGCGCCCGAAGTAGATCGTGTTCAGATAGCGCCCGAGGATCTCGTCCTTGTTCTGCGCCCGGTCCAACTTGATCGCGAGCAACGCCTGCTTGAGCTTGCCGAGGTAGTTCTGCGCGTGGACGGTGTAGTACTGCTTCGCGTACTGCTGGGTGATCGTCGACGCGCCCTGCTGGGGCCCGCCACGGAGGTTGTTGACGAAGGCGCGGGCGATCCCCTTCGGGTCGATGCCCCGGTTCGTGTAGAACGAGCTGTCCTCGGAGGCGACGACCGCCTTGCCGACCCACGCGGGGAGCGACGCGTAGTCGACGATCACCCGCTTCTGGGTCGCGAACGTCCCCATGACCGTCTTGCCGTCGGCGTAGTACACAGTCGAGGTCTGGGCCTGGGCGAACTGGTCCGGCTTCGGGATCGTCGTGGTCGCGTAGGCGGCGATGAGCGCGCCGATGCCGACGAAGATCGCCCCGAGGATCCCCGCCGTGACCATGCGCCACGACGGCACCCAGCGACGG
>DATKTF010000070.1:0-5883 GCA_035531255.1 Cellulomonadaceae bacterium | reverse complement strand
TGTGCCCGCTGTGCCCGCGGCGCTCGAACCTCCCGGGCCGACGCCGACGCCAGGTGGTGCGTTCGCGCCGATCACCGCCCCCACGGTCCCGGTCTCCTCGCCCAGCGTCGTGCTGCGCCCACCCGGGGCCGGCAGGGCCGATCTCCTCGCGCTCGGCGTGCCGGCACGGCTGCTCGGCGGTGCGGCGTCGGGTCCCGTCCCGTTGTCCGACCTCCTGCGCGACGTCCCGAACCCGCCGCTGCTCGCGCGCGTCCCCGGCTCGCTGATCGCCGTCGTGGGGGACACCGCGACGGTGATGTCGACGGCGCGGCAGATGGCGACCCGGCTCGGCCTGCAGGAGACGGACGTCGTGCTCGCCGGCGACCTCGAGGCGATCCCCGGGTTCGGCCGCCGGGTGCAGACGGCCGCGGCGGCGCGCCGGTTCCGCGACCGTGCGAGCGCCGACGACGGTGTCCTGGTGGTGGCGATCGGCGTCGGCTCCGAGCCCGCGGACGTCGACCGGGGCGCCGAGGTGCTCGAGGCCCTCGCTCCCGACCAGGTGTGGGCGGTCGTCGACGCCCGCAGCAAGCCGCGTGACTGCGTCCGGTGGCTGGCCGACGTCGGCCGCGGGCGACGGGTCGACGCGCTCGCGGTCGCGAGCGTCTTCGCGACCGAGCAGCCGGGGACCGTGCTCGACCTCGGCGTCCCGGTCGGCTGGGTGGACGGTCTGCCCGCAACGCGGGTGACCTGGGCCGCGGTGCTCAGCAGGAGGCTCGGGGACGACGCACGGTGGGACTGACCGGGTGGTCGCGTGGGCCCGGGCGTCAGAGCGGATAGTCTCGGCCCATGCTCGTGCTCAGCCGTCGCGTCGGCGAACGCCTCCTGATCGGTGATGACATCGTCATCACGGTCATCGAGGTGCGCAGCGACGGTGTGCGCATCGGCATCGACGCACCCCGTGAGATCAGCGTGAACCGTGCCGAGGTCATCGAGGCGGTCACCGCCGCCAACGTGGAGGCCACGACCGCGGACGAGGGTGCGGTCGACGCCTTGCGCCGGCTGCGTTCCCCGCGGCGACCCGACCCCGGGCCGCGCCCGCCCGCCTCGCGCTGAGGTCCGTTCTCACCGTCTTCCTCACTCCCCGCCCCGCCCTGCCGATCAGAGGGCTGGTGACGGCCGTGCATCGCACACGGCATCAGCCGTGCACCGGACACGGGAACAGGAGACTGCTGTGGAAGATCTGGACGACATCGTCCGCGAGTTCCTGGTCGAGAGCTACGAGAACCTCGACCAGCTGGACCGAGATCTTGTCGCGCTCGAAGGAGCCCCGGGCTCGCGGGAGCTGTTGAGCAGCGTGTTCCGCACGATCCACACGATCAAGGGGACCAGCGGGTTCCTCGCGTTCGGCCGCCTCGAGAAGGTCACCCACGCGGGCGAGAACCTGCTCGTCGAGCTGCGTGACGGCCGTCGGTCGATGGACGGCGCGATGGCAGACGTGCTGCTGCGGCTCGTCGACACGGTGCGCGAGATCCTCGCGAGCATCGACCGGGACGGTGCCGAGGGCGACGTCCCGATCGACGGCGTGATCGACCAGATCCGCCAGGTGCAGGAGGCCGGCTCCGCCGCGGCCGCGGAGACGCGTGTCGAGCAGGCGGCACCCGTCGAGCAGGCGGCACCGGGCGAGCCCGGGACGACGGTCGCAGCCGAGACGCCCGCATCCTCCGAGACCTCGGCGACGCCCACACTCGAGACCACGCGACCGCGGACGGTCGTGAAGCGCACCCGGGTCGCCGCCGCGCGCACGTCGGTGTCGGTCGCTCAGAGCACTGCCGACGTGCCCGCACCGCACACCCCCATGGGTACGGAGGCGGTCGGGGGCGACGAGGACGCGTGGGCGCCGATCGGCATGGAGCCGGTCGCCACGGTCCGGCTGGGTGCCGACGACGTCGCCGCGGTCGCGCGGGCCGGGGCCTCGGCCCTGGCTCACGACGTCGTCCTGGCGGATCCTGCCGTGGACGGCCAGGATGCTCGACCCACGCCGTCGGGCGCCGGCGCGGCGGCGGTTCCCGGATCGGGAGAGCCGGCCCCGGAGGAGCCGGGCATGGCCCGCGGCCCCGTCGAGACGTCGATCCGGGTGGACATCGAGCTGCTCGAGGGTCTGATGCGTCAGGTCAGCGAGCTCGTGCTGACGCGCAACCAGATCAGCCGGCTCGCGCAGGACACCTCGGACGTCGACCTCCTGCGCTCGTCGCAACGCCTCAGCCTGATCGCCTCCGAGCTGCAGGAGGGGGTCATGAAGACGCGCATGCAGCCGATCGACCACGTGTGGAACAAGATGCCCCGGGTCGTGCGCGACCTTGCCGCGCAGTGCCGACGGCAGGTGCACCTCGAGCTCGTCGGCGGTGACACCGAGCTCGACCGCAGCCTCCTCGAGGCCGTCAAGGACCCGTTGACGCATCTGGTCCGCAATGCGGTCGACCACGGCATCGAGTCGCCCGAGGAGCGGCTCGCCGCGAACAAGTCGGCCAAGGGAACCCTCACGCTGCGGGCGTACCACGCCGGTGGGCAGGTGCTCGTCGAGGTCACCGACGACGGTCGCGGGATCGACGCCGGGCATGTCGCGGCGAAGGCGGTCGAGCGCGGGCTCCGAACCCCCGACGAGATCGCGAAGATGTCCACGACGGAGGTCTTCGAGCTGTTGTTCCTGCCGGGGTTCTCGACCGCGCAGGCGGTGACGAACGTGTCCGGTCGTGGCGTCGGGATGGACGTCGTCCGCACCAAGATCGAGGCCATCGGCGGGACGGTCGACATCGAGTCGGAGGTGGGACGCGGCACCACCTGGCGGCTGCGGATCCCGCTGACTCTCGCGATCATGCCCGCGCTCACGGTCGAGCACCTCGGTGAGCTGTTCGCGGTGCCGCAGGTCAACCTGCTCGAGCTCGTCGCGCTCGACGCGCAGAAGACGGCGACCGCGATCGAGTACGTCGGGAGCGCCCCGGTGTACCGCCTGCGCGGTCAGCTGCTCCCGCTGGTCTCCCTCGGCGAGGTGCTCGGCGTCTCGTCGAACGAGGTCACGGCGCTGCGCGCCGGCGATGCGCGCGGTGGCGTGATCGCCGTGCTGCAGGCCGACGAGCAGCGCTTCGGGCTGCTGGTCGATCGGGTGATGAACACCGAGGAGATCGTGGTCAAGCCGGTCGCCGGTCGCATCAAGTCGCTCGGGATCTACACCGGTGCGACGTTGCTCGGTGACGGTCGCGTCGCACTCATCCTCGACGTCCAGGCGATCGCCCGACGCAGCGTGCGTGGCGAGGCGATCGAGTTCGGGCGTGCGCACGGCGCGGACGACGAGCACACCGTGAGCGACGTCGTGCAGGTGCTCGTCGCGGGGATCGGCGGAGGGCGCCGGGTGGCGCTCCCGTTGTCCGCCGTGACCCGGCTGGAGCACATCTCCCGCGATCGCGTCGAGCTGGTCGGCGGGCGCGAGGTCATCCAGTACCGGGAGGACATCCTGCCGCTGGTGCGGCTCGACCGCCTGCTCGGGGCGAGCTCGACCCTCGAGAGCGACGAGCTCCTGGTCGTCGTCTACACGCGTGGGCGACGCAGCGTCGCGATGGTCGTCGAGGAGGTCATCGACATCATGGACGACGACGGTGCACGTCACAGCGGTATCGACGACCTGGGGCTGACCGGCTCCACGGTGCTCAAGGACCGCGTGACCGAGCTCCTCGACGTCGCCGCCGCCGTCCGTGCAGCGGATGCGCACTTCTATGACGACGCCGACCTCGAACTGGCAGGTGTGTGACATGGCCACGCAGTACGTGACGTTCACCCTCGACGGCGCCCACTACGGCGTCGACGTCGCGAAGGTCCAGGAGGTGCTGCGGGCCCAGCGTCGGACCCCGGTCCCGCTCGCCGACCCCGACATCGCCGGCCTCGTCAACCTGCGCGGTCAGGTGGTGATGACCATCGACCTCCGCACGCGACTGGGCCTGCCTGCGCTGCCCTCCGGCCAGGAGCCGATGATGGTCGTCGCCCAGGTCGCCGGCGAGACGGTGAGCCTGCTGGTCGACGAGATCGGGGACGTCGTCGAGGTCGACGTCGACCAGTTCGAGCGGCCGCCGGAGACCCTCGTCGGGCCGACCCGCGAGCTCATCGTCGGCGCCTACAAGCTCGACACCGGGCTGTTGCTCGCGCTCGACGTCGAACGCGCCACGGCCTGACGCGCACGCGCCCCGCTCATGGACGAGCGGTGCATCTCATGGACGAGAGGACGTATCGATGACGACGACGAGACCCGCGCGCGGGAGCCTGAGCGTTGCCGGCTGGATCGGCAACCGGGGGATCCGGAGCAAGATCCTCGGTCTCCTCGGGCTGCTCGCCCTGGTCGCCCTGGGCACCGGCGCTCTTGCCGTGTCGTCGCTGCAGACCCTCTCGACCAATGCGAGGGAGCTGGAGAGGGTCCAGACCCAGGTGTTCGCGCCGCTGAGCGTCGTGCACCAGGAGGAGATCAACGCCCGGATGCTCGTGGCGCAGGCCGGCGCCTCGCTCACGTCGACCTCGGCGCAACGTGAGGTGTTCACGTCGCAGATAGCGACGACCGACGGTGACTTCGTGCACGCGCGACGCGCGTTCGAGGCCGGGTTCGCCGGGCACCTCCCGGCGGAGTGGACGCAGTTCCTCACGAGCTGGGACGCGTGGAAGGCCATCCGTGACCACCAGCTCCTGCCGGCCGCGTTCAACAACGACCAGGCCACGTTCGGCCTCGTGACCAACAGCGTCGCGCAAGCAGTCCTCGACAAGGCCATCGCGAGCCTCGGTGCCACCGAGACCTCCGTGACGACGTACATCGCGGCCCTTGCGGAGCACGCGAACGCGGAGTCCTCCTCGGCCATGCGCACCCTGGTGGTCTCGCTCGGCGTCGGACTCGTCGTGGCGCTCGGGCTCGGGCTGTGGGTGGCGAACCTCATCCGGTCCCAGGTGGCTGACGTGCAGCGCGCGCTGGAGGCCCTCGCGGACGGCGACCTCACGGTCACGGCGCGCGTCGCCAGTCGTGACGAGCTGGGTCGGATGGCGGCGGCGTTGGGGCGTGCGCAGGGGTCGTTGCGGTCGACGCTGTCGGGTGTGGTGGAGACGGCGGGGTTGGTGGCGTCGGCGGCGGAGGAGCTGTCGGCGTCGAGCTCGCAGGTGTCGGCGGGGTCGCAGGAGACCAGTGTGCAGGCGGGGGTGGTGGCGGCGGCTGCGGAGCAGGTGAGTCGTAACGTGCAGGCGGTGGCGGCGGGTGCGGAGCAGATGGGGGCGAGCATTCGGGAGATCGCGCAGAATGCGAATGAGGCGGCGAAGGTCGCGAACCGGGCCACGGGGGTGGCGGCGGCGACCAATGTGACGGTCTCGAAGCTGGGGGTCAGCTCGCAGGAGATCGGTGAGGTGGTCAAGGTGATCACGAGCATCGCGGAGCAGACGAACTTGTTGGCGTTGAACGCGACGATCGAGGCGGCGCGTGCGGGTGAGGCGGGTAAGGGGTTCGCGGTGGTGGCCGGGGAGGTCAAGGAGCTGGCGCAGGAGACGGCGCGGGCCACGGGTGACATCGCGCGCCGGGTGGCGGCGATCCAGACCGATACGACCGGTGCGGTGGGGGCGATCGAGCAGATTGCGTCGATCATCGCGTCGATCAACGACTTCCAGCTGACGATCGCCAGTGCGGTGGAGGAGCAGACGGCCACGACGAACGAGATGAGCCGGGGGGTGGCCGAGGCCGCGGCGGGGTCGGGGGAGATCGCGGTGAACATCACCGGGGTCGCCTCGGCTGCGGATGCCAGTGCCCAGGTGCTGGGTCAGATGGGTGAGGCGGTCACCGAGCTCGCCCGCCTGTCCACCGACCTACGCACCCGCATGAGCACCTTCACC
>DATKTF010000069.1:0-6074 GCA_035531255.1 Cellulomonadaceae bacterium | reverse complement strand
GACCTGCGGTCTTGGGCAACGACCAGAGTACGGCACCCGGACAGCGGAGCCAAATCAGTAGCTGAGCCGCACCGTGCGTCGAGGCCCGGCGACAGGTCGTCGCCGGGCCTCGACTGGAGCGCGCTCGCGGTCAGGCGACCTCGGCGTCGTCCTCGGTCAGGTTCCGCGTCTTGGTCTGGTCGACCAGGATGCCGGGGCCGATCGTCGTGGCGATCGTCGCCTTCGTGATGTACCGACCCTTCGACGACGCCGGCTTGAGGCGCAGGACCTCGTCGAGCACCGACGCGTAGTTCTGGACGAGCTGCACGTCCGTGAAGGAGACCTTCCCGATGATGAAGTGCAGGTTCGCGTGCTTGTCGACGCGGAACTCGATCTTTCCGCCCTTGATCTCGGTGACGGCCTTGGCGACGTCCATCGTGACCGTGCCGGTCTTCGGGTTCGGCATGAGCCCGCGCGGACCCAGCACCTTCCCGAGGCGGCCGACCTTGCCCATCAGGTCGGGGGTCGCGACGGCGGAGTCGAAGTCGGTGAACCCGGCCGCGACCCGGTCGATCAGCTCGTCGCCGCCGACGATGTCGGCGCCTGCGGCACGCGCCGCCTCGGCACGGTCACCGGTGGCGAAGACCAGGACCCGGGCGGTCTTGCCGGTGCCGTGAGGCAGGTTGACGGTGCCACGGACCATCTGGTCCGCCTTGCGGGGGTCGACGCCGAGGCGGAACGCGACCTCGACGGTCGCGTCGAACTTGGCGGTCGACGTCTCCTGCGCGAGGCGGACGGCCTCGAGCGGCGAGTAGAGGTGGTCCTTCTCGATCTTCTCGGCGGCCTGGCGGTACGCCTTGCTGTGCTGTGCCATCTGCTCTCTCCTTGTGTGATCAGCAGTTGTGGTCCATCGGGCCGCACATGGCCCTGCCACAGAACTTCCGGGTGGTGACGTGCGGGTGAAGCGGGCGGTGCCGGCGACGGTCCGAGCGCCGTCAGCCCTGAACCGTGATGCCCATCGAGCGGGCGGTGCCGGCGATGGTCTTCTCGGCGGCGGCCAGGTCGTTCGCGTTCAGGTCGACCAGCTTCGTCGCGGCGATCTCGCGCACCTGCTCCGCGGTGATCTTGGCGACCTTGACCGTGTGCGGCGTCGGGGATCCCTTGGCGATGCCGGCGGCCTTCTTGATGAGCTCGGCGGCCGGCGGGGTCTTCGTGACGAACGTGAACGAGCGGTCCTCGTAGACCGTGATCTCGACCGGGATCACGTCGCCGCGCTGGGCCTCGGTGGCCGCGTTGTACGCCTTGCAGAACTCCATGATGTTGACGCCGTGCTGGCCCAGTGCGGGACCGATCGGCGGCGCCGGCGTGGCGAGCCCAGCCTTGATCTGGAGCTTGATCAGGCCGGTGACCTTCTTCTTGGGAGGCATGTCGGGTCCTTCGTCGTGACTTCGTGGTGGACGGCGCCGCGCGACGCCGTCGGGTTGGTCAACCTAGATCTTGGCGACCTGGTTGAACGACAGCTCGACCGGGGTCTCCCGGCCGAAGATCGAGACGAGAACCTTCAGCTTCTGGCTCTCGGGGTTGATCTCGGAGATCGTCGCCGGCAGCGTGTCGAACGGGCCGTCCGTCACCGTGACCGACTCGCCGACGGTGAAGTCGACCGTGATCGCCGAGGCGGCCCGCGCGCCGCCCGCCGTGGCCGGGGCCTTCGGCGCGAGCGTCGAGCCCAGCATCGAGAAGACCTCGTCCTGGGTCAGCGGGACGGGCTGATGGGTGTGGCCCACGAACCCGGTCACCCCCGGCGTGTGCCGCACCGCTCCCCACGACTCGTCCGTCAGGTCCATGCGGACCAGCACGTAGCCGGGGATGCGGACGCGGCGAACCGTCTTGCGCTGCGCGTTCTTGATCTCCACGACCTCTTCCATGGGGACCTCCACCTGGTAGATGAAGTCCTCCATGTTGAGGCTCTGCGTGCGGTTCTCGAGGTTCGCCTTCACGCGGTTCTCGTAGCCGGCGTAGGAGTGGATCACGTACCACTCTCCCGGGAGCGCACGCAGGTGGGCCTTGAAGGCCACGACCGGGTCCTCCTCGACCTCGACGGTGGGCTCGGGATCGGCAGCGGGCTCAGGAACGACGACACCGTCCTCCTCGGCGGCGTCGGGCTCCTCGGAGGTGTCGGCCTCGGGCTCCTCGGACACCTCGACAGCACTGCTCGACTCGAGGGCGTCGTCGACGTCCACCTCGACCTCGTCGACGGTCGGGTCCTGCGACTCCTGCGACACGTGCGAACCTGCTTTCTGCGTCGATCACTTCACTGCGGGGACTTCCACGTGCGGGCGCCGGGTCACGGCGCCCTGCCGGACGTCAGCCCCCGAAAACCCAGAACACGACCTTGCCGATGCCCAGGTCGACCAGCGTCACGAACGCCATGACGACGAGCACGAAGACCAGCACGACCGACGTGTAGGTCATCAGCTCCGACCGCGTCGGCCGGACGACCTTCTTGAGCTCGGCGACCACCTGACGGACGAACAGCGCGATCCGCGCGAAGAGGCCCTTGCGCTGGCTCTTGCCGGCGGGTCGGGACTGCTTCGAGCTGGTCGGAGCGCCGTCGGCGTCCGACGCCGCAGCACGTGCGGATTCGCTCACAGGGTCGTTCCCTACGTCTCGTCGTGTGGTGTGTCTGCGGACCACGGGCTGACCGCAGGAGGTCCTTCCGGGAAGAACCGGTCCGCAAGCGCAGGGCAGGCGGGACTCGAACCCACAACCGCCGGTTTTGGAGACCGGTGCGCTACCAATTGCGCCACTGCCCTTCGGTGCCGGTGACCGCCCATGGCCGCACCAGACGGACCAGGATACCTGCTCAGGAACCCGTCCGCGGGCACGACTCATCATGGCGGGCGTCAACCACCGACGCGCCACTCTACGCGGTCCCACGTGGAAGGCCTAACCGCGGTGCGTCTCGCATGCTCGACAGCCCGGAACGGGCGGTCGCTCGTCTGCCAAGATGGGGGACGTGACCCACGACACCGGCACCTCAGCACCCTCGTCCTCTTCTCTGCCGTCCCGAGCCGCCAAGCCCCGCGTCTCCGCGCGGCTCGCTGCGATCGCCGAGTCCGCGACTCTCGCGGTCGATGCGAAGGCGAAGGCGCTCAAGGCGGCCGGTCGCCCGGTGATCGGGTTCGGCGCGGGTGAGCCGGACTTCCCCACGCCGCAGTACATCGTCGACGCCGCCGTGCTCGCGGCGAACGACCCGGCGAACCACCGGTACTCCCCCGCGGCCGGGCTGCCCGTCCTGCGCGAGGCGATCGCCGCGAAGACGCTGCGCGACTCGGGCTACGAGGTCGCGGCGAGCCAGGTGCTCGTGACCAACGGCGGCAAGCAGGCCGTCTACCAGGCCTTCGCAGCGATCGTCGACCCGGGCGACGAGGTGCTGCTCCCGGCTCCCTACTGGACGACCTACCCCGAGGCGATCCGACTCGCGGGCGGGGTCCCGGTCGAGGTGTTCGCCGGAGCCGACCAGGGGTACCTCGTCACCGTCGACCAGCTCGAGGCCGCGCGCACGGACCGCACCAAGGTCCTCCTGTTCTGCTCCCCGTCGAACCCGACCGGCGCCGTCTACTCGCCCGAGGAGACCGCAGCGATCGGACGCTGGGCTCTCGAGAACGGCATCTGGGTCATCACCGACGAGATCTACGAGCACCTGACGTACGACCACGCCGTCTTCACGCCGATCCTGCGCGTGGTGCCGGAGCTCGCCGACACGACGATCGTCCTGAACGGGGTCGCCAAGACCTACGCCATGACCGGGTGGCGCGTCGGCTGGATGATCGGTCCCGCCGACGTCATCAAGGCAGCCACGAACCTTCAGTCGCACCTGACGTCGAACGTCGCGAACGTCTCTCAGCGCGCGGCCGTGGCGGCGGTGTCGGGCGACCTCGCGGCCGTCGAGACCATGCGGGCCGCGTTCGACCGGCGCCGGAAGATCATGGTCGAGATGCTGTCGGCGATCGACGGCGTCGTCTGCCCGACGCCTCAGGGCGCGTTCTACGTGTATCCGAGCGTCCAGGGCGTGCTCGGGAAGACGATCCGCGGCGTGACTCCGACGACGTCCGCGGAGCTCGCGGCGCTGATCCTCGACCAGGTCGAGGTCGCGGTCGTCCCCGGCGAGGCGTTCGGACCTAGCGGGTACCTCCGGCTCTCCTACGCACTCGGCGACGCCGACCTCGTCGAAGGCGTCGGTCGCATCCAGTCGCTGCTCGCCGAGGCGCGCTAGGGCGGCCACTGCTCCCTCGGCGCGCTCGGCTGAGTCAACCGATCGATTGACCTCCGGTCCCGTCGACAGGTGCTGTCGACGGGACCGGAGTTGCGCCAGGCTGTCTCCATGAGCCCCACACGGCACGGCGCGGACCACGGGGACGGCGAGGCCGTCGTCGTCGAGGGCCTCGCGAAGCACTACGGAGACAAGAAGGCCGTCGACGGCCTCGACCTGACGGTGCACCGCGGCGAGGTGTTCGCGGTGCTCGGCCCCAACGGCGCCGGCAAGACGACGACGATCGAGATCCTCGAGGGCTACCGCGAGCGCGACTCCGGCTCGGTGCGGGTCCTCGGGGTCGACCCGCAGACCGCGGACCGGACCTGGCGCAGCCGGGTCGGCATCGTCCTGCAGAACACGAACGACCAGGCCGAGCTCACCGTCGGCGAGCTCGTGCGGCACGTCGGCGGCTACTACCCGGACCCCCGCGACCCCGACGAGGTGATCGACGCGGTCGGTCTCCGTGAGAAGGTCCGTACGCGCACCCGGCAGCTCTCCGGGGGACAACGCCGACGCCTCGACGTCGCCCTGGGGATCGTCGGACGCCCCGAGCTGCTGTTCCTGGACGAGCCGACCACCGGTTTCGACCCGGAGGCGCGTCGCGCGTTCTGGGACCTCATCCGCGGGCTGCGCGACGACGGGACGACGATCCTGCTCACGACGCACTACCTCGACGAGGCGGAGAACCTGGCCGACCGGTGCGCCGTCGTGCGCGACGGCCGGGTCGTCGCCCTCGACGCGCCGGCCGACCTCGGCGGACGCACCGCACGGCAGGCCGTCGTGCGGTGGATCGAGGACGGCGCGGCCCGTCAGGTTCCGACCGACGTCCCGACCGCCGTGGTCTCTGCGCTCGCGGCGCGGTTCCCCACCGGTGAGGTGCCGGGTCTGCAGGTGCTCCGCCCGACGCTCGAGGACGTCTACCTGAGCCTCATCGGCGAGACCCCGGCGGTCCTCGGAGCCGATCCGGACGCGGTCCCGACATCCGTCGTCCCGGCGCGAAGCGAGGTGCACCGGTGAGCGCCACCCTGCCCCTCAGGTCGACCACGGGACCGAGGACGCACGGGCTGCCGTCGGTGCTCACGCTCGGGCTCGCACGCACCAGGATCGAGGTCCTGCAGTTCTTCCGCGAGCGCGACGCCGTGGTGTGGATCTTCGCCTACCCGATCATCATGCTGGCGATCTTCGCGACGGTGTTCGGACAGGGTGACGCCCGGGTGGGGGCGACGGGCACGTTCGCCGGGATCCCGTTCGGGCAGTACTTCCTGCCCGGGATGGTCGCGACGGGCGTGATGCTCTCGAGCTTCCAGAACCTGGCGATCACCATCGCGGTCGAGCGCGACGACAACACCCTCAAACGGCTCCGTGGCACGCCGCTACCCGCGTCCGCCTACTTCCTCGGGAAGATCGGCTCGGTCTTGCTCACGTCACTGGTCCAGACGGTGCTGCTCCTGCTCGTCGCGGCGACCGTGTTCGGCATCGAGATGCCGTCGACCGCTCCGCGGTGGATCACCTTCGCATGGGTCTTCGCACTGGGCACCGCCGCCGGCGCCGTGTGCGGGGTCGCGTTCTCCTCGGTCCCCCGCACCGGGAGGAGCGCGTCCGCCGTCGTGACGCCCGTCGTGCTCGTGCTGCAGTTCATCTCCGGGGTGTTCTTCGGGTTCACGCAGCTCCCCGGCTGGATGCAGGACGTCTCGTCGGTCTTCCCGCTCAAGTGGATGGCCCAGGGCATGCGCTCGGTGTTCCTGCCGGACCAGTTCCAGGCCCAGGAGGTCTCGGGATC
>DATKTF010000068.1:0-10743 GCA_035531255.1 Cellulomonadaceae bacterium | reverse complement strand
CGACCGCCGGCGCTCGACGAGCACGGGGACGAGATCCGCCGCTGGCTGTCCGCACCTCCAGGTGACCCCCTCGGCACCTCCCTCGGTGACCAGGAGAGGCCCGCATGAGCTCCGTCGACGACCACACGTTCCCCACGTCTCTCGGTGCGTCCACGGCCGACGAGATCCGCCTGCTCGGGCACGACCTCGCGAACGACCTCAGGGGCACCGTGGGCTTCGGTGAGCTGGCCTTCTGGCTCGTCGCACGTCGTCGGCCCACACCGGCGCAGACGCGGGTCTTCGAGGCCGTGCTCGTCGCGCTCGCCGACCACGGGTTCACGCCGACCGCGATCGCCGCGCGCCTGACCTACCTGTCCGCGCCGGACTCCCTGCAGGGTGCCCTGGCCGCCGGGCTCCTCGGAGGCGGCTCGCGGTTCCTCGGAGTGACCGAGGACTGCGGTGCCTACCTGCACGCCGTCCTGGCGCGGCACGACGGCGAGCTGCCGACGGACGACTCCGGCTGGGACGCCCTCGCGCTCGCAGCGGTGGCGGAGACGCGTGCGGCGGGACGGTTCGTCCCGGGACTCGGGCACCCTGTGCACAAGGTGCGGGACCCGCGGACCGCCGCGCTGATCCGCATCGCCGACGAGGAGGGTCTCCGGGGGCCGCACCTGCGGCTGTTCGAGGCCATCGGCCGCGTGCACGAGCAGGTCCTCGGCCGTCGGCTCCCGCTGAACGGCGCGGGTGTGTGCGGTGCCGCGCTGGCGGACCTCGACCTGCCGGTCGAGCTCCTGCGCGGGTTCGCCCTGCTCGCGCGAGCGGCCGGGCTGCTCGGACAGATAGCCGAGGAGCGCGAGACACCCATGGCGATGGACCTCTACCTCGCGGTGGACCGCAACGCCGTACCCGTCGACCTGACCCGTGAACCTGACGGCCCGCCGTCGACCTGATCCAGCCGGACGCAAAGGAGCATCCTCATGGCCACCGTCGCCGCGGTCATCGCCTCGACGCACCACCCCTTCTACTACCGCGCCAGCACCGCCACCGGTGCCGATCGACCGCCGTTCGCGGACGAGTGGGTCGCCAAGATCGAGGCCTTCCGCGAGACGCTCACCCGGGCGGAGCCCGATGTCCTCGTGATGGTGGGCAGCGACCACTTCCACCAGCTGTGGCTCGACAACATGCCCCAGTTCCTGGTGGGGAAGGCGCCGTTCTTCGACGCGAACTTCTACAACGAGGAGCGGGAGTTCGGGCTGCCCCGGATGACGTTGCGCGGCGAGGAGGACCTGGCGGCGCACATCCTGCGCCAGGGCCTCGACGCGGACTTCGACCTCGCCTTCAGCAACGAGCTGCGGATCGACCACAGCATCACGTGCCCGATCATCACCTTGCGGCCGGAGGCGGACCTGCCGATCGTGCCGATCTACACGAACATCTTCGCTCCGCCGCTGCCGCAGCCGAAGAGGTTCGTGCAGCTGGGGCGCATGGTGCGCGAGCTCGTGGAGTCGTGGCCCGAGGACAAGCGGGTCGCGATCATCGGCACCGGGCACCTCTCCCTGGAGCTCGGCGGTCCGCGGCAGTTCGGCGAGCACGGCCCCGACCCGGAGTTCGACCGCAAGGCCGTCGACTGGATCGCGAGTGGCGACATCGAGGGCTGCCTGGCGGAGGTGACGCTCGACAGCCTCCACCACCCGGGCAACGCGACGCACGGGTTCATGGACTTCATGCTGATGATGGGCGTCGCCGGCGACGGCGCGAAGGCCGACTACGTCGATTCCCTCGACCTGTTCCACACGATGGAGGCGTACTTCACCTGGTACCCGAACGGAGTCCCGGCATGAGCAAGTACCTGCTGGACAAGTTCCTCTTCACGGTCGATCGCGACCCGGCGCTGGTCGAGAGGTACCGCGAGGACCCTGTCGGCACCGTGACCTGGTGGGAGCAGGAGATGGCGGGCGCGCTTCTCAGCTGCACCGCCGGCGAGAGGACGACGTGGCTGGCGTTCACGCCGGACGAGCGCCGCGCGCTGAGCGCGCACGACCACGTCGCGCTGTTCGAGCTGGGCGCTCACCCGTTCCTCACGCTGACGCTCTTCATCGCGATGTTCGAGCGCGACCACGGTCCTCTCGAGTACCAGCGGGCCTACGGTCGAGCGATGCAGCACCTCTCGATGCCCTACCCGGACATCGCGACCTGACCACTGCGACCCGACAGCTGCGACCTGACGATCGCCGGTGTTCCATCGGCCCCCGGGAGCTCCGGCGCATCGATCCGGACCCGGTCCGCCCGCACCGAGGAGGATCCGCATGCGTGCTGCCGTGCTGCACACCCATGGCGAGGCGCCGACGTACGGCTCGCACCCCGACCCGGTCCCGGGGCCGGGTCGCACGCTCGTGCGGGTCGCGGCGGCGCCCGTCGTTCCTCTCGACCTCCTCTGCGCGTCCGGGACGTCCTACCTGGGTCGACCCGCTCTGCCGTACGTCCCCGGCGTGCAGGGGGTCGGGACGGTCGTGCGGTCCGACGTGCTGGCCCCCGGTACCCGCGTCTGGTTCGCGACCTCGGCAGGCATGAGGCCGGGGGACGGCAGCCTCGCCGAGCTGTGCGCGGTGCCGGACGGCGACCTGGTCGCGCTCGAGTCCCCTGTTCCGGACGCGACGGTCGCCGCCCTCGGTCTGTCGGCCGTCGCCGCGTGGATGGCGCTCACCTGGCGTGCCGGGCTGCGGCCGACGGAGCACGTCCTGGTCCTCGGTGCCGGTGGGGCAGTCGGTCAGGCGGCCATCGGCGCGGCGCGCGCGCTCGGGGCAGGCAGGGTCACCGCGGTCTGCCGCTCCGTCGAGGCGCAGGATCGGGCCCGCAGAGCCGGAGCGGACGAGGTCGTGCGCATGGCGTCCGACGTCGACGAGCTCACTGCGCTGCTCCGTGAGGTCACCGGCGGCTCCGTTGACGTCGTCATCGACCCGGTCTTCGGGGTCGCGGCGACGGCCGCGTCGCGGATCCTGGCGGACGGCGGTCGGCTCGTGAACATCGGTGGGGCGTCGGGCGACGAGGCGACGTTCTCCTCCGCGGTCCTGCGTGGTCGCTCCGCCCAGATCCTCGGATACACCAACAACGCCCTCACGCCCGTCCAGCGCCGGGACGCGCTCGAGGCAGTCCTCGTTCACGCGGCGTCGGGTCGGCTCACCGTGGCGTACGAGACCCAGCCCCTGCCCTCCGTCGCCGACGCGTGGCGACGACAGGCGACGGGAGAGGTCGCCGGGCGCCTGGTCCTGACGGTCGCGCCCTGAGGGGCGGTGTCGCACGCTGCCGCGTCGGAACCGGGCCCGCGGGACCGACCTTCGTCTCGGTACGGAGGGGCTGACCGCTGCCATGCTCGGGACGTGAAGGCGCGGAGGGCGGTCGAGCGCATCGGCCCGGGCGACCAGGTCCAGCTCGCGACCGATGTCGGACCGGTGCCGATGAACGTCGGGGCAGTCCTGACCCTCGGCGGATCTCCGGACCCGGAGGTCGTCGTCGAGGCACTCGTGACGCGCGTCCCGAAGATCGCGCGCCTGCGCCAACGACTCGTGACGCCGCCGCTGGGTCTGGGTCGGCCGTACTGGCTCGGGCTGGCCGACGTCCGGTCGCACGTCACGCAGGTCTGCTGCCCGGCGCCGGGGGACGACGACGCGTTGCTCGCCGTCGCGGTCGACGCGGTCACCCGGCCGCTCCCGCGATCACAACCGCTGTGGCGTGCGGTCGTCGTCAGCGGGTTGGCAGACGGTCGGCTCGGCGTGGTGATCGTGCTGCACCACGTCCTCGCGGACGGCATCGGCGGTCTCGGGGTGCTCGCGCAGCTGGTCGACGGCGGCCCTGCCGCTCCTGGCGGGCCGCCGATGGCCGACCCTGGACCGCGCGCGATCGATCTCCTTGCCGACGTGGCGAGCGAGCGCTGGCAGGCAGTGCGCGGCGTCTCGGATCTCGGCGCCACGCTGTCCCGCGCGCGCACCGAGCTCGGGCACCGTGCGGGTCGCGGACACGGGGGGGCGCCCCGGTGTTCGCTCAACGCGCCGACCGGACCGCGTCGACGGGTCGCCACGGTCGACGTCGAGCTTGCGCCGGTGCGCGAGGCCGGCCGACGGCACGGTGCGACGGTGAACGACGTCCTGCTCGTCGCCGCCACCGGGGCGATGGCCGACGTCGTGGGCCGTCGCGGACAGGTCGTGCGCGACCTCGTCGTCTCGGTCCCGGTCTCGGCGCGGGTCGAGGCAGGCGGCGCGTGGGGGAACCAGGTCGGGGTCATGCCGGTCCGGCTGACGCTCGGCGGCACCGCGGCGGAGCGTCTGGTCCGAGTGTCCGCCGTCACGCGCACGCAGAAGACGCAGGTCCGCGGCGCGTCGGCGGCCCTCGTCGGCCCGGTGTTCCGCCTCCTCGGGGCGATCGGCGTCTTCCGGTGGTTCGTCGACCGTCAGCGCCTCGTGAACACGTTCCTCACGAACCTTCGCGGTCCCGGTTCCCGTCTGTGTCTCGCGGGTGCGCCGATCCTCCAGATCGCACCGGTCACGATCACCGCGGGCAACGTCGGGGTGGCGTTCGCGGCGCTCTCCTACGCCGGGCGGCTCACGGTCACGGTGATCGTCGACCCCGATGTCGTCCCCGAGCTGCGCGCGGTCGCGTCGGCGCTGGAGAGCCAGCTCGCGGCGATCGCCGCCACGGGTCAGACGGAGCCGCCCGAGCGCGGGGCCGCCGTACGTCGACCGACGCCGTCGGACGTGCCCACCCATCGGTAGAGGTGCTCCGGACGACCGGCGGCGCCGTAGCGCAGCCGGTAGTCGACCGTTCCCGCGTCGGACAGGTAGCGCAGGTAGCGACGCGCCACCCCCGGACTGATCTCCGCGCTGCTCGCGACGTCGCCGGCGGAGATGCCGGTCGTGGTCTCCCGCAGCACCTGCACGACGAGGGCGAGCGTCGGCGCAGAGATGTTCTTCGGCAGGGAGTCGACGCCGGCGGAGCGCAGCGTGCCGTAGACGCGGTCGACGCTGCGCTGGTCGGCCTCGGCCATGTGCTGCAGGCGCTGACGCGCGACCGCGTAGGTCTCGAGGCGCTCGCGGAAGATCTCGAACGTGAACGGCTTGACGAGGTAGTGGGCGACGCCGAGGTGCATCGCCCCGCGCAGGATGTCGACGTCCTTCGCCGAGGTGATCGCGATGACGTCGATCTCGAGACCGGGGGTCGCGCGGAGCCGTCGGAGGACCTCGACGCCGTTGAGGTCCGGGAGGTACACGTCGAGAAGCACCAGGTCCGGGCGTTGCTCAGCGACGATCGTGAGCGCAGCTGCGCCGGTGCTCGCCGTGCCGACGATCTCGAAGCCAGGCACCCGTTCGGTGAACTGCCGATGCACCGAGACGGCCATGAAGTCGTCGTCCACGATGACGGTACGGATCATGGTGTGAGGACCTCCCGGATCCCCTGCTGGTGGAGGACGGGAAGGGTGACGGTGAAGACGGCACCGTCGACGTTGTCGACGACGACGTGCCCGTCGTGACGGCGGACGGCCTGGGTCACGAGAGCGAGGCCCAGGCCTCGGCGACGACCCTTCCCGTTCGCGACCTTGGTGGTGAAGCCCTCGCGGAAGATCTCGGCGGACAGCGACGGGTCGATGCCCGGCCCGGAGTCGTGCACGCGCAGCGTGAGCTCGCAGTCCTGCACCCCGAGCGAGACGTCCACGTGGCCGCCGGTGCCGCCCTGCGCGGCCGAGTCGAGCGCGTTGTCGATCAGGTTGCCGAGGATCGTCACGAGGCTCCGCGAGTCGACCAGGCCCTCGGGGACGTCCGTGAGCATCGAGACCCGGAGGGTGATGCCCCGCTCGCTCGCGACCGAGGCCTTGCCCAGCAGCAGAGCGGAGACGATCGGGTCACCGATCCGGCCCACGAGCGCCGCGGCGAGCTCCTGGTGCAGCGACGAGTTCAGGTTGACGAACTGGACGGCCTCCGCATAGCGCTCGAGCTCGAGGAGCCCGCCGATGACGTGCAGGCGGTTGGCGAACTCGTGCTCCTGCGCGCGCAGGGCGTCCGCCAGGGTGCGGACGTCGTCGAGCTCGTGGAGCAGCCCGTCGAGCTCGGTGCGGTCCCGGAGCGTCACCACGGCGCCCACCGGGTGCCCGTGCACCTCGACGGGCATCCGGTTGACGACCACGATGCGGTCGCCGACGAGCACGACCTCGTCGCGACCGGTGACGCGACCGGTCAGCACGTCGCGCAGGCGGCCGGCTGGCGCCACCTCGGCGAGGTCGCGCCCGAGCGCCGACGAGTCGATACCGATCAGTCGCGTCGCCTCGTCGTTGACCAGGGTGACGCGTCCGGCGGAGTCGATCGTCAGCGCACCTTCACGGACGCTGTGCAGCATCGCCTCGCGCTGCTCCAGCAGTGCCGCGATGTCGTGCGGCTCGAGCCCGAACGTCTGCCGCTTGACCCGCCGCGCCAGCAGGAGCGAACCGAGCGCCCCGAGCGCGAGGCCGAGCAGCGGCGGCACCGACGACTCGGGGAGCCGGGCGGCGAGCTCCGAGCTGACCTTGGCCTCGAGCACTCCGACGGAGACGAGCCCCACGATCGAGCCGTCCGCGGCGCGGATGGGCACCTTGGCGCGCATCGACCTGCCGAGTGAGCCGCTCTGGACCCCGACGAACGTGTTCCCGGCGAGCACCGACTTGACGGACTCGTCCGGGTCGGAGAGCAGGGAGGTGCCGATCAGCTGAGGGTTCGGGTGCGAGTATCGGATGCCCTGCCGATCCGCGACGACGATGAACGCCGCACCGGTCGCGACCCGGATGCGTTCCGCGATCGGGTCGATGACGAAGGCAGGCTCGGGTGCGGTCAGTCCCGAGGCGATGTCGGGCATCGAGGCGATCGTGCGGGCGATCGCGAGCGAGGTCTCCCCGGTGCGCTGGTCGAGCACGCGCCTGGCCTGGACGACCGACACGGCGAAACCGGCGACGACGGTCAGCAGGATGATCACGATCTGCAGCACGAAGATCTGCGTCGAGAGCCGCTGGCGTTCGCCGATGAGTGCCATGGCTGGATCGTAGTGCGACCTAGGTCCCGGAGACCCGCGACCGAAATCGCCAACAAAGTCCGCAGCGACTACTTGACGCCATCTAGCGACGAAATCTGGACGTCACATGTGACGCCGCTCACAGTCATCTCACCCGGTGATCGCACGACGAGATGAGAGGACCACCAGGCATGACCCCCATCAGCCAGACCCCGACGGGCTCAGCCCGTGAGGCTGCCGCCGGAACC
Organism: Cellulomonadaceae bacterium; assembly: GCA_035531255.1. Lineage (GTDB taxonomy): Bacteria > Actinomycetota > Actinomycetes > Actinomycetales > Cellulomonadaceae > JAJDFX01. Next base: position 3,490 of record DATKTF010000068.1, on the reverse strand, counting down.
CTCCCGGCACCACGAGCGGCGGCCCGAGCAAGCGGCACGGACAGCGCCCAGGAGCGGTCGCGCATCGAGCTCGTCGGTGTCACGAAGAGGTTCGTCTCCCCGTCGGGGACGGCCATGACCGCGCTGCGCGACGTGAGCTTCGCGGTCGAGCCCGGGCAGTTCTGCGCGGTCGTCGGACCGACCGGTTGCGGGAAGTCGACGACCCTGACCATGGTCGCCGGCCTCGAGCGGCCCTCCGCCGGCGTCGTGCGGGTCGGCGGGCAGGCGGTCGACGGCATCGCCGACAACATGAGCTTCATGTTCCAGAGCGACGCCCTGCTGCCCTGGAAGAGCGTCCTGCAGAACGTCGCCCTCGGCCCGAGGTTCCGCGGTGTGCCGAAGTCGGAGGCGCTCGCGAAGGCGCGCGAGTGGATCCGCGTCGTCGGGCTCTCCGGGTTCGAGGACCACCACCCCCACCAGCTGTCCGGCGGCATGCGCAAGCGCGCGACGCTCGCGGCGTCGCTGATCAGCGAGCCGTCGATCCTGCTCATGGACGAGCCGTTCGGCGCTCTCGACGTGCAGACCAAGGCGATCATGTCGAACGAGCTCCTGACCCTCTGGGAGCGGACCAGACCGTCGGTCATCTTCATCACGCACGACCTCGAGGAAGCGGTCGCGCTCGCCGACCGCGTCGTCGTCATGACCGCGGGCCCGGGCACGGTCAAGGCGGTCTACGACATCGACCTCCCACGCCCCCGTGGCGCCGTGCAGGAGATCCGCTTCGAACCACGCTTCCTCGAGCTGCACCAGCAGATCTGGGAGTCGCTGCGCGAAGAGGTCGAGCGCGCGTACGCCAGGACCGGTCGCACCACCGAAACCCCAGGAGGACGGCAGTGAACCACCAGATCTCGACCGTGAGCGACGCGAAGGCGCTCGCCGCGATCCAGGAAGACCTCCGCCAGGGGCCTCCCGGCGACGAAGCCTCGATCGCTGCCGCCGCGCGTGCGCGGGGACGACGCCGACGGGTGCAGGTCCAGGCGGCCCGAGCTGCCGCCGTGGTCGTGATCGTCGGCGGGTGGCAGCTGTTCACCAACCTGAAGATCGTCGACCCGTTCTTCTTCGGACAACCGACCGGGATCGCCCACCAGCTGGTGGACTGGGTCCAGAACGGCACGCCCTACGGCTCGCTGTGGCTGCAGATCGAGGTCACGATGAAGGAGGCGCTGGGCGGCTTCGTCTACGGCACCCTCGCGGGCATCGTGCTCGGCGTGCTGCTCGGTCAGGTGCCGTTCCTCGCCGACGTGATGGGGCCGTTCATCAAGGTGCTCAACGCGGTCCCGCGCATCGTGCTCGGCTCGATCTTCGTGGTCTGGCTCGGCTTCGGGCCGACGTCGAAGATCCTGCTCGCGTCCGTCCTCGTGTTCTTCGTGGTCTTCTTCAACGCGTTCCAGGGGGTCCGTGAGGTCGACCGGAACCTGCTGGCGAACGTGCGCGTCCTCGGCGCGTCGCGATCGCAGGTGATCCGTGACGTCGTGCTGCCGTCGGCCGTCGTGTGGATCATCGCGAGCCTGCACGTCGCCTTCGGCTTCGCGATCATCGGCGCGATCGTCGGGGAGTTCCTGGGCTCGCAGGAGGGGCTCGGACTGCTCATCTCGTACTCCCAGAACCACTTCCTCCCGGACGGCATCTTCACCGCGATGCTCATCATCGCGGTGATCGCCCTCACTGCCGAGGGCCTCATCAGCCAGCTCGAGAAGCGCCTGCTCAGCTGGCGTCCCGGCACGCACGTCGAGACCGCCGGTCTCTAGTCCCGGGCGACGACCGCTCCACCCCCTGCGACAGCTGTGCCCACTCTCACCGCTGTCCTGACTCACACCCTGTGCCCGCCCGCACAGAGGTGACCGCCGACACCGGGAGGTGCCGCTCCACCCGACCCTGACCCGATCGAACCCCCGATCGCACCCCCGTGCACACGCACATCAGCTCTCAACGAGGAGAAGCGAGACATGACCAGACGAGTGCTCACCCGAACGATGACCGGGATCCTTGCCGCAGCGGTGGCGACGTCCCTCGCCGCCTGCAGCAGCGCTGCGAGCGGTAGCGGTGGCAGCACGGCTGCCGCCACCAACGGCAGTGCGGCCTTCGCCTCCATGCCGACCGTGACCATGATGGTCGGCGGTATCGACAAGCAGATCTACCTGCCGTACCAGCTGGCCGCAGGGCTCGGCTACTACACGAAGTACGGCGTCAACATGGTGCTCAGCACCGAGGAGTCGGGCGGCGTCGGTGCCGAGGACGCGGTGGCGTCGGGTCAGGTCGACATGGCCGGTGCCTGGTACGTGCACACGATCGACTTCCAGCAGGCGGGCAAGGACGTCGTCAGCATCGCCCAGCTGAGCGGGGCGCCGGGTGAGCGCGAGATGTGCTCGACCGGGTCGAACGTGAAGTCCGCCGCCGACTGGGCCGGGAAGACGGTCGGCGTGACCGACCTCGGGTCGGGCACCGACGACCTCACGCTGTACATGGCCTCGAAGGCCGGCCTGACGTCCCAGCAGTTCCACCGCCAGGGCGTCGGCGCTGGCGACACGCTCGTCGCTGCCCTCCAGCACAACACGATCGTGTGCGGGATGACCACGCAGCCGACGGTCGCTGCTCTCGAGTCCAAGGGCCTCGCGTACTCGGCGATCGACCTCGCCTCGACGGCCGGCGCGACTCAGGCTCTCGGCGGGCCGTTCCCCTCGGCTGCCGTCCTCGTCCAGAAGTCCTGGCTCGACGCGAACAAGGACACCGCGCAGAAGGTCGTGGACGCGCTGGTCGCGACCATGCACTACATCGCGACGCACAGCGCGTCCGACATCGCCGACCACCTGCCGCCGGGCTTCGTGTCGAACAGCCTCGTCACCAAGGCCGACTACATCAAGGCTCTCGACACGGACAAGGGGCAGTTCCTCCCGGACGGCATGATGCCCGCGAACGGGCCGGAGACCGTCCTCGCCGTCGAGAAGGGTGCCGGCAACATCAAGAAGACGATCGACCTCCCGTCGACGTACCCCAACGACCTGGTGATCGCCGCGAACAGGCTGGAGGGGTACACCAAGTAGCGGTTGTCCGGACGTGGACGCGCCCCCCTTCCGAGCACGATGCTCGGGAGGGGGGCGCGTCCGTCGTCGTCGGCGGGCGTTTCCGCGGACGGTGTCGCAGGCGACCTGCCTGTCAGGCGCCGAACCACTCCGTCACGCGATCCGCGATCGCCTTCTCGAACCGGTCGTCGTCGTGGCGGGCGCGCAGCCACTGGGCGAAGTCGCCGCCGGCGGCCTCGTCGAGCTCTCGGCGGCACGCCGCGGTGTCGGTGACCGCGCGGTACAGCAGCGCCTCGGCCTCTGCGGGGGTCTGGTAGAGGAACGGGTAGGCCGCCGGCAGGATCGCCCGCACCCACGGACGGTCCGGGAACACCCCGATCGCCCCGGCGACGAGCGCCTCGATGTACTCGAGACCGTACGACTCCTCGGTC
>DATKTF010000067.1:0-17085 GCA_035531255.1 Cellulomonadaceae bacterium | reverse complement strand
ACGCCGATCTGCGACCGGGCCTGGGCGAGCCTCGTGCCGTCCGCACGGGACGTGGCGCACTCGGCCTCGGCTGCCGCGAGGGAGAGCTCGGCCGCGTTGAGGTGGAAGGACATCGAAGCCAGCGCGGTGGTCACCCCGTCGTGCAGGTCGGATGCGATCCGGCGTCGTTCGGACTCCTGCGCGGAGATCGCCTGGGCGATCAGCCGGTCCCGGTCGTCCCGGTGCGCGTCGACGGCGTTGCGGAGGTCCATCACCTGCAGGCGTAGCCCGAGCAGGTCGGCGCACGGCTGCAGACCCGTCAGGTCGTCGTCGGTGTACGGCTCGTCCACGCTCCGGTGCACGCCGACCACCCCGAGGATCTGCCCGCCCAGACCGCGTGCCGGCACGCATAGGCGTGCGACCGACCCCCCGTCGTCCAGACCGAGCAGGTGGCGATGGATCGGGTTCCGCGGCGCGTCGGCGCCCAGCCTCATGCCATGGCCGTTGCGGGCGACGAGCCCTGTGACGCCCTGCCCGACGGCCACGACGAGCGCGGCCTGCGCGACCGGGTCGGGCGGGTAGACCCCGCCGACGGTGAGCTGCTTCCCGTCGGACAGCTGGATCACCGCGCCGGTCGAGCGGGTCTGCTCCGCGAAGGCCCGGGCGAGCGCGCCGAGGTCGAAGGCGACCGGGGTCGCGAGCATCTGCCACAGCGGAGACCTCATCGGAACAACCCCTCCCGGAGCGCGAACGCGATCGCCCCGCCGCGGTCCTGGACGTCCAGCTTGCGGTACAGGCTCCGGATGTGGGTCTTGACGGTGTCCTCCGTGACGACGAGCGTCGACGCGATCCCTCGGTTCGAGTGCCCGGCGACCAGGAGGGCGAGCACCTCCGACTCGCGCTGGGTCAGGCCGTGGTTCGCGCCGGGCCAGAACTCCCCGGAGGAGATCCGCGCCGCGGACATCGCCACCCGGCCTGCCAGCGCGGCATCGATCGCGACCTCGCCCTGCGCGACCCGCAGCAGGTGGCCGACGAGCTCGGCGGCGTCGATCCGCTTGAGCACGTAGCCCCGCGCACCGGCCCGCAGGGCCTGGAAGAGGTAGTGCTCGTCGTCGTACACCGTCAGCAGGACGACCTGGACCGTCGGGTGCGTCTGCGTCAGCTCGCGCACGAGGTCCAGGCCGCTGTCCCGACCGATGCGCACGTCGCTGAGCACGATGTCGGGACCGGTCGCGTCGATCGTGCGACGGGCGTCCGCGAGCGTGGTCGCCGTGCCGACGATCACCACGTCGTCGTCGAAGTGGGCGAGCATCGCGGTGAGCCCGTGCAGGACCATCTCGTGGTCGTCGACGAGCACGAGACGAAGCACGCTACGACCGGCATCGGGCACGGCCCCACCCTATGACCGACGTCACATCCGCGTGCCCGGACGCGGCTCACCCCCGTGACCACCCCTGGGGGTGAGCCGCGTCGAGCGCGTCCCGCGGTTCCCTTGCCAGGTCAGCGAGGACGTCTCGTACCGGGAGGCACGACATGGCACAGCACGGTCCACTCATCGTCCCGTCGGTCCTGCCTGCCGACGCGGCTCGCCTCGGCGCCGAGGTCGAGGAGCTCTGCGCGGCCGGCGTCGACCGGATCCAGTGGGACGTCATGGACGGCGTCTTCGTCCCGAACCTCACCTTCGGTCCCGACGTGATCGCCGCCGCGCGTCGGCACAGCACCGTCGGGTTCGAGGCCCACCTCATGGTGGTCGCACCGGACGAGCTGCTGGGCCGTTACGTCGACGCCGGCTGCGAGCTCGTCATCGTGCACGCCGAGGCCACCGCCCACCTGCACCGCACCCTGCACCGGATCCGCGAGCTGGGTGCGCGCTCCGGGGTCGCACTCAACCCGCACACGCCCGTCTCGACGGTGGAGAACGTGCTCGACGAGACCGACATGGTCCTGGCGATGACCGTCAATCCCGGCTTCGGCGGGCAGACGTACATCCCTGCGGTCGAGGCCAAGGTCGGGCAGCTGCGCGCCATGGTCGAGGAGTCCGGCCTGCCGATCGAGATCGAGGTCGACGGCGGGATCACCGACGCGACGATCGGCCGCGCAGCAGCCGCGGGTGCCGACGTCTTCATCTCCGGGAGCTGGCTGTACTCCTACCCCGGGGGCAAGGCCGCCGGGGTGCAGCTGCTGCGCGACCGGGCGAGGGCCGCGACGACGCCCTCGACGACCGCCATCGACGACAGGGTGGCCTGAGATGGGCGTCGAGACGAGGACCGACCGCTCGCCCGGCACTGTCGGCACCGTCGGTCCGGGGACCGGGGGCGCCGGGACCGACGCCCTGGCGGTCTCCACCCTGAGGTTCCTCGCTGCCGACATGGTCGAGGCGGCGCAGTCCGGACACCCGGGGCTGCCGATGGGCGCCGCGCCGATGGCCTGGGTGCTGTTCTCCCGTCACCTGCGCCACGACCCGACCGACTCGCGCTGGCCGGACCGTGACCGGTTCGTGCTGAGCGCGGGGCACGGCTCGCCGCTCCTCTACGGGCTGCTGCACACCTTCGGCTACGACCTGCCGATCGACGAGCTGCGCCGCTTCCGCCAGCTCGGCTCGCGGACCCCTGGTCACCCCGAGTTCGGCCACACCGACGGGGTGGAGACCACCACCGGGCCGCTCGGACAGGGCCTGGCGATGGCCGTGGGCATGGCGCTCGCCGAACGCATGCAGGCCGCGCGGTTCCCGGAGGTCACCGATCACCGCACCTACGCGCTGGTCGGCGACGGCTGCCTCATGGAGGGGATCAGCCAGGAGGCGATCTCGCTGGCGGGGCACCTGGGTCTGGGACGGCTGATCGTCCTGTGGGACGACAACCGGATCACGATCGACGGGCCGGCCGCGCAGTCGACCTCCGACGACAACCTGGCCCGGTTCGCGGCCTCGGGCTGGCACGTGCAGAGCGTCGATGACGGCACCGACCTCGAGGCGATCGACGCGGCACTCACGGCGGCGAAGGCCGACCCGCGTCCGAGTCTCGTCGCGGTGCGCACCGTCATCGGTCACGGCGCCCCCGGGGTCGAGGGCACCCCGGCGGCGCACGGAGCGCCGCTCGGCGCGACGGTGCTGGCAGCCGCCAAGGCTGCGGCCGGCTGGTCGTACCCGGAGTTCACCGTGCCCGACGCGGTGGCCGACCGCTGCGCGCAGCTGGCGACAGCGGGACGTGCCGCGCACGCGTCGTGGGCGGAGCGGTGGACGAGGTTCGCGCAGGCGGATCCCGCCCGTGCCGACGTGTGGCGGCGGACCTGGTCCCGTGAGCTCCACCCCGACCTGGACGCCGCGATCTCGGGCGTCGTCACCGGGGTCGCCCGGGCCACCCGTCAGACCTCACAGTCCGTCCTGCGCGCCGCGACCACCGCGATGCCCGAGCTCGTGGGAGGGTCCGCCGACCTGGCGACCTCCACCGGGACGGTCACCGGCCAGCGCGCGGTGACGCGCGACGACTTCTCCGGCGCGGTGCTGAACTTCGGGATCCGGGAGCTCGGCATGGCGGCCGTGCTCAACGGGCTGAGCCTGCACGGCGGCTTCCGCACCTACGGCAGCACCTTCCTGGTCTTCAGCGACTACCTGCGGCCCGCGCTGCGGCTGTCGGCGATGATGGGCCAGCCGGTGATCTACCTCCTCACCCACGACTCGGTGGCCGTGGGCGAGGACGGTCCGACGCACCAGCCGGTCGAGCACCTCGAGTCGTTGCGTCTGATCCCCGGGCTGACCGTTCTCCGACCGGCGGACGACGTCGAGACCGCCGCGGCGTGGCGTCAGGCGCTGGCCACGACGGACGGCCCCACCGTCCTGGTGCTGAGCCGTCAGTCGGTGCCGTCGCTGGCCATCGGGAGCACCCGGCCCGACTTCCTGACGGCGGACGGCGGACGCGTCGTGCGACCGGTGGCGAACCCGGACGTCGATCTGCTGGCCACCGGCTCGGAGGTCGGTCTGGCACTCGGAGCCGCCGAGCTGCTGGAGGCCGAGGGCGTGCGCGCCCGGGTCGTCTCGGTCCCCTGGCGCGAGCGTCACGCCGCGGCTGCCTCGGCACGCGACCGGGCTCCGATCGCGGTCTCGATCGAGGCCGGCGTCACGTCCGGCTGGGCAGGTCTCGCCACGGTCAGGATCGGGGTCGACCGGTTCGGCGCCTCGGGCAAGGCGTCGGACGTCCTGGCCCATCTCGGCCTCACCCCGGCCGCGGTGGCCACGCGGGTCGCTGCTGCGGTCCGCGCCGAGACGACCGATCCGGGGAGGCGATGATGCTCACCAACCGCACGACACTCACCCAGTTCCTCATCGAGGAGCGGCGTCGGTTCGCCGACTCGAGCGGCGACCTGAACGGACTCATCCTCGACGTGGCCCTGGCCTGCAAGGCGATCTCGCGACTCGTGGCCCGTGGCGACCTGGCCGGTGTGCTGGGGGCCGCTGGTGCGACGAACGTGCAGGGCGAGCAGCAGCAGAGGCTCGACGTGCGAGCGAACGACTGCTTCCTGCGGGCCACCGAGTGGGGTGGTCACGTCGCGGGGATGGTCTCCGAGGAGCTCGAGACCCCGTACCTCCTCCCCGGGACCTACCCGCGCGGCAAGTACCTGCTGGCCTTCGACCCGCTCGACGGGTCGTCGAACATCGACGTCAACCTCTCGGTGGGCAGCGTGTTCTCGATCCTCCGGTCGCCGAACCCCGGCGTCGACGCGGTGGTCGGGGACTACCTGCAGCCCGGTCAGCATCAGGTCGCTGCCGGGTACGCCATCTACGGGCCGTCGACGATGCTCGTGCTCTCGGTCGGTCGGGGCGTGCACGGCTTCACGCTCGAGCCGTCACTCGGCGAGTTCATCCTCACGCACCCGGACATGCGGGTGCCGACGTCGGGCTCGGAGTTCGCGATCAACTCCTCGAACTACCGGTTCTGGGAGCCGGCGGTGCGTCGCTACGTCGACGAGTGCCTCGCCGGGAGCTCGGGTCCGCGCGAGCGGGACTTCAACATGCGGTGGGTCGCGTCCCTGGTCGCCGAGGCCCATCGCATCCTCACCCGCGGCGGGGTCTTCCTCTACCCGCGGGACTCGAAGAAGGCCGGGGCCGCCGGTCGGCTGCGACTGCTGTACGAGGCCAACCCGATCGGCTTCCTGGTCGAGCAGGCCGGTGGCCGCGCGAGCACCGGTCGTACCCCGGTGCTCGAGGTCCAGCCGAAGGAGATCCACCAGCGGGTCGGGTTCGTCTTCGGGGCGGCCGACGAGGTCGCCCGGATCGAGGCGTACCACGCCGAGTCCTACGACGATCCCGACCCGAACATCCCGCTGTACGCGCGGCGTGGTCTGTTCCGCGCGACCCTCTGACCGATCGCGTCACCTGAGGAGGACCCATGTCGTCGAAGCACCCCGTCGTGGCCATCACCGGGTCATCGGGAGCAGGGACCACGTCCGTGCGCCGGACGTTCGAGCAGATCTTCCGACGTGAGGGGCTCGACGCCGCCTACATCGAGGGCGACAGCTTCCACCGGTGGGACCGCGCGGAGATGAAGGCCGCCCTCGCGCACGCGCTCGCGGCCGGCGACCACACGCTCAGCCACTTCGGCCCTCAGGCGAACCTGTTCGCCGAGCTGGAGGCGCTGTTCCGGGACTACGGCGAGACGGGCAGCGGTCGGGTCCGGCGCTACCTGCACGACGTCGAGGAGGCCGCGCCGTACCAGCAGGAGCCCGGCACCTTCACTGCGTGGGAGGACCTTCCGACCGGGACCGACCTGCTGTTCTACGAGGGCCTGCACGGTGCGGTCGTCACCGAGGACGTCGACATCGCCCGCCACGTGGATCTGGCGATCGGTGTGGTGCCGGTGATCAACCTGGAATGGATCCAGAAGCTCAACCGGGACCGCATCCAGCGGGGCTACACGACGGAGGCCGTGACCGAGACGATCCTGCGGCGGATGCCGGACTACGTGAACTACGTGACCCCGCAGTTCTCCCGCACGCACGTGAACTTCCAGCGGGTGCCGGTGGTCGACACGTCCAACCCGTTCATCGCGCGGACGATCCCGACGCTCGACGAGTCCATGCTGGTCATCCGCTTCGAGAACCCTCGCGGCATCGACTTCCCCTACCTGCTGTCGATGCTGCACGGGTCCTTCATGTCACGGCCCAACACCATCGTGTGTCCCGGCGGGAAGATGGACCTGGCGATGCAGCTGATCTTCACGCCCATGCTCTGGCGGCTGACGGACCGCAAGCGACAGGCAGAGATCGGCTGAGATCGCCGGTTCGGTCCGTGCGGGGGACGGTGCTCGTCCGGGGCTCGCGCAGATCAGCTGCCGGTGCGGACGGGTCGCGGTCGTCCCTCGACGGCCCGCTCTCCTACCCTGGGCGCATGCCCGATCCGACCACGAGTCAGAACCCGCCCGTCGAGAGCATCGATCGTGCCCTTCTCGCGCTGCAGGCCCTGGCGCGGGTGGGGGGGCGCGGGATCGGGTTGGCCGAGCTCGCCGGCGTCCTCGAGCTCAACAAGACCACGGTCCACCGCGCGCTCGCAGCCTTGCGGTTCCGCGGCTTCGTCAGCCAGGACCCGATCTCGGGTGCGTACCTGCTGGGGCCGGCCGCCATGGCGCTCTCCGACGACTACCTCGGCGACGAGAACCTGCCCGTCCTGCTGCACCCGGCCCTCATGGCGTTGTCCGACGCGGTCGGCGAGCTCGTGCACCTGGGGGTGCTGAGCGGGAGTCACGTCGTGTACCTCGACAAGGTCGAGCCGGAGCGTCCGGTTCGCGTGTGGTCGGCGATCGGGCGGCGCAGCGTCGCCGTCACCACGGCCCTCGGCCGCGCGATGCTCGCCTTCCGGCACACCGACCGGAGCGGGCTGGCCGAGTACCTGCGTGCTGCGGGGGACGAGTCCGTGGACCTCGAGCGCGTGTGGGGGGTCGTCGAGAGCGCGCGGACCACGGGCTACGCCACCGAGGATCAGGAGAACGAGGTCGGCATCAGCTGTGTCGCCGTGCCGGTGCTGCGTTCGGGAGTGGCGATCGCGGCCGTGAGCATCACGGCACCGGCCGAGCGGATGACGGCCGAGCGGGTGGTGTGGTTGCACGAGCAGATGCGTCAGGTGCTCCCGGGGTTCCTGCCCTCGGGGCTGAGCCTGCCCGGTGGCGCCTGAGGTCCCGGCCTGGTGTGTGGACCGGCCTGGTGCGCCGTGTCACAATCGTTCCGCGTAGCGCGACGATGAGTGCGCCTGACGAAACGGAGTCCACGATGGATGTGTTGGCGGCTGTGACTGCTGCGCGGCTTGTGCCGGTGGTGGTGCTCGATGACGTGGCGCGGGCGGACGTGCTCGCGGGGGCGTTGGTGGCGGGCGGACTGCCGGTGGCGGAGGTGACGTTCCGGACGGCGGCGGCTCCCGACGCGATCCGGGTGATGGCCGATCGTGGGGACGTCCTCGTGGGGGCCGGGACGGTGCTCACGGTGGCCCAGGTGGACCAGGCGGTGGCGGCGGGGGCGCAGTTCGTGGTGTCGCCGGGGTTGTCGCGCGCGGTGGTCGAGCGGTGTCAGGAGCTGGGGGTGGTGGTGCTGCCGGGTGCCGTGACCGCGACCGAGGTCCAGGCGGCGCTCGAGCTGGGAGTGACGACGGTGAAGTTCTTCCCGGCCGGGACGTCCGGTGGGCCGGCGGCGATCAGAGCGCTGGCGGCGCCGTTCACCCAGGTGCGGTTCGTTCCGACGGGTGGGGTGGGTCCGGGGAACCTGGCGGAGTACCTGGGGCTCGGGTCGGTGGTGGCGGTGGGTGGCTCGTGGATGGTGCCGCGCGACCTGATCGCGGCCGGTGACGGGGCCGGGATCGAGGCGTTGACCGTCCAGGCGGTGGCGTTGGCCGCTCGCTGAGGGCCGAGTGCCCGGGTGGGCGATCGTGCGCCTGGGGTGTCGTGTGCTGTCCGACGAGATCGATGGTGAGGGAGTTCGACCATGGCTGTGTTGAGCATTCGTCCGGCGGCGGAGTGCCGGTACGACGTCGTGTCGTTGGGTGAGGTGATGCTGCGGTTGGACCCCGGGGAGGGGCGGATCCGCACGGCGCGGTCGTTCCGGGTGTGGGAGGGCGGCGGGGAGTACAACGTGGCGCGCGGGCTTCGGCGTGCGTTCGGTCAGCGGGCTGCGGTCGTGACGGCTCTGGTGGACAACGAGGTCGGGCGTCTCGTGGAGGACCTGGTGCTCCAGGGCGGGGTGGACACGTCGTTCATCCGATGGGTGCCGTTCGACGGGATCGGGCGCGCGGCGCGCAACGGGCTGAACTTCACCGAGCGGGGCTTCGGGGTCCGAGGGGCCGTGGGCGTGTCCGATCGGGGGGCGACGGCGGTGTCCCAGCTGCGACCCGGCGATGTCGACTGGGATCACCTGTTCGGCGAGCTGGGGGTGCGGTGGTTGCACACCGGGGGGATCTTCGCGGGGTTGTCGGCATCGACCGCGCAGGTGGTGATCGAGGCGGTGACGGCGGCGAAGCGGCACGGCACGGTGGTGTCCTACGACCTGAACTACCGTCCGAGCCTGTGGAAGGCGATCGGGGGGCAGGCCAAGGCGCAGGAGGTCAACCGGGAGATCGCCCCGTTCATCGACGTGATGATCGGCAACGAGGAGGACTTCACCGCGAGCCTGGGGTTCGAGGTCCACGGTGTCGATGCGGACCTGGCCAGCCTGGAGGTCGAGGGGTTCCGGGCGATGATCGCCGCGGCCGTGGCCGAGTTCGCGAACTTCCAGGTGGTGGCGACCACGTTGCGCACGGTGCGAACCGCGACCGTCAACGACTGGGGTGCGCTGGCGTGGTCGGCCGGCGAGGGTCTGGTGCAGGCGACGCATCGTCCGGGGCTGGAGATCTTGGACCGCGTCGGCGGGGGTGACTCGTTCGCCTCGGGGCTGATCTACGGCCTGCTCGACGGCGAGTCGCTGGCCACCGCCGTGCAGTACGGGGCGGCGCACGGCGCGCTGGCGATGACCACCCCCGGAGACACCACCATGGCCACCAAGGCCGAGGTCCTCAAGCTCGCCGCCGGCGGAGGCGCCCGCGTCGACCGATGACCTCGGCGGTCGAGCAGCCCCTGTCTCACCTGATCTGCGGCCGTGGGCGCATCGTGGTCCGTGTCGTGCTCAAACGATTGACCGATCGCCTCCGCTCCGGCTAGCGTGGCGAACGACCGGATCAGATGATCGAGGCTCAGAAGGAGCACGTCCGTGAGTTCCGACACGACCCGACCGCTCGACGGGACCCTGGTCCTCGACTTCAGTCAGTTCCTCGCCGGCCCGGTCGCGGCGATGCGACTGGCCGACCTCGGCGCCCGCGTCATCAAGATCGAGCGCCCCGGGATCGGCGACATCGGCAGGACGCTCGCCTTCGCGGGCAAGTCGGCCGACGGTGACACCATCTCCTTCCACGCGATGAACCGGAACAAGGAGAGCGTCACCGCCGACCTCAAGCGGCCCGCCGACCTTGCGTGGGTCACGCACCTGGTGACCCAGGCCGATGTCATCATCGAGAACTTCCGGCCCGGTGTGATGGAACGCCTCGGTCTCGACTTCGAGTCGGTGAGCAGGCTGAACCCTGCCCTCGTGTACGCGAGCGCGACCGGATACGGAGAGTCGGGGCCGTGGAAGGACCGGCCGGGGCAGGACCTGCTCGCGCAGTCCGTGTCCGGGATGCCGTGGCTGAGCGGATCTCGCGACGACGGCCCGGTACCGGTCGGCCTGTCGATCGCCGATCACCTGCTGAGCTGCCACATCGCCCAAGGTGTCACGGCACTCCTGGTGCGCCGATTCCGCACGGGGCGAGGAGGTCACGTGCAGACCAGCCTGCTCGAGGCCATGCTCGACCTCCAGTTCGAGCTCCTGAGCACCCACCTGAACGCCTCCGACGTCACGGTCCAGCGCAAGGACACGCACGCGGCGCACGCGTTCCTGCCGGCACCGTACGGGACCTACCCGACGAGCGACGGCTACCTCGCCCTCGCGATGAACCCCGTTCCCCGGCTCGGCGCCGTACTCGGGATCGCGGAGCTCGAGGGGATGACCGACGAGGCGACGTGGTGGAGCGATCAGGAGCGCATCTCGGGGCTCCTCGCCGCGCATCTCGTGAGCCGGTCGACGGACCACTGGCTCGAGATCCTCGACGCGGCGGACGTCTGGTGCGCGCCCGTGCTGACGCTGGAACAGCTCGTGGACCACGAGGGTTTCGCGGCGATCGAGATGACCCAGGAGATCACGCGCGCACCGCAGGACGCGTCGGCAGCGCCCGTCACCCTGACGACGACTCGCAGTCCGCTCCGGATCGACGGGAAGCCGGTCGTGAGCTCCCGTCCGGCGCCGAGGCTCGGCGAGCACACCGACGCCGTGCGGGCCGAGTTCGCCGGGGAAGCCGTCCGCCGGTGACGCGAGTACTCCGCGGGATCACCTGGGAGCACGACCGGGGCTACGGGAGTGTCGTCGCCTCTGCGGCTGCGTACCGAGCGGTACGACCGGATGTCGAGGTCGTGTGGGAGTTCCGCTCGCTCCAGGCCTTCGCCGACCAGCCCCTCGAGGATCTCGCCGAGCGCTACGACCTTCTCGTCATCGACCACCCGCACATCCCGCTCGCGGCGGAACGCGGCCTCGTGGCACCACTCGACGGTGCGGGGCACGACGACGAGCTCGCGTTCCTCCAGGCGCAGTCGGTCGGCCGATCCCACGAGAGCTACCGGTGGGGTGGGCACCAGTACGGACTTGCCACGGATGCCGCAGCCCAGGTCGCGGTGTTCCGGCCCGACCTGATCTCCGCACCGCCGCAGGACTGGCCCACCGTCCTCGAGCTCGCGCGGCACGGTCGTGTGCTCTGGCCGGCGAAGCCGATCGATGCCTTCTCGAGCCTCGTGACGGTCGCGGCGAACGCCGGGACGCCACCGATGCAGGAGGACGGGGTGTTTCTTCACGCATCGGATGCCCTCGCGGCTCTCGAGCTGCTTCACGAGCTCGCGGCGCACGTTCCCGCACGCAACCTGCGCCAGAATCCGATCGAGGTCGCCGACGATCTGGCGTCGGGTGACCAGTGGGCCTACTCGCCGCTCCTGTTCGGCTACACGAACTACTCTCGTGCCGGATTCCGCGAGCACCGGCTCCGATACGTGGACATCCCCCGTGGTGCGCGGGGAGTCGCGGGGGCGCTCCTGGGAGGCGCGGGCATCGCGGTCTCGACGCGGGCGTCGGATCCGGAGGCTGCCATCGATCACGCCTTCTGGCTCGCGAGCGCCGATGTCCAGCGCGGGTCGTACTTCGACGGAGGCGGACAGCCCGGAAGCGCGGTCGCGTGGGACGACGATCGCACCAACGAGCTCACGCTCGACTTCTTCCGCGGGACGCGGGCCACGCTCGAGGGCGCGTACCTTCGGCCGCGTCATGCCGCGTACGTGTCGTTCCAGGACGCGGCGTCGCCCCTCGTGACGAGCGCACTGACCGGCGAGATGTCGGACGTCGACGTCGTCGACAGCATGAACGGACTGGCCGCACGACTGCTGAGGAGGCCTGATGCGCACCGTTGAGCGGTACTTCGAGGACTACGTGGCGGGAGAGGCGAGAAGCTCGCTGGGGCGCACCATCACGGAGACGGACATCGTGATGCACGCGGGCCAGACAGGCGACTTCTACCCGCACCACATGGATGCCGAGTGGACGGCCACGCAGCCGATCGGTCAGCGCATCGCGCACGGCACGCTCGTGCTGTCGATCGCGGTCGGCATGACCGCGGGGGACGTCAACCCCCAGGCGATGAGCTACGGCTACGATCGCATCCGCTTCATCAAGCCCGTCTTCATCGGCGACACGATCACGGTCGCGGCATCCGTCACCACGAAGCGCGACCACGTCACACGCCCGGACGAGCTCGGCTACGTCCACGAGCTCGTCACCGTCAGCAATCAGCGCGCGGAGACCGTCCTGGTGCTGACCCACCTGTACCTCGTCAACAAGCGCGGGGTGGGCTAGCCGTGCAGGTCGATGTCTCATCTTTCCTGTGCGGCTCATACCGGTAGGCTGAAACGATGACCGGCCTGAATGATGTCGCCGCACTGGCGGGCGTCTCGGTCTCCGCCGTCTCGCGCGTGCTGAGCAATTCGTCCAGCGCTCGCGTCAGCGCTGCGACGAGACAGCGCATCTTGGACGCTGCGCGTGAGCTCGACTATCGTCCGAATTTTGCCGCACGCGCTCTCAAGCTCGCGCGCACGAATGTCATCGCAGTGGTCGTCCCCGACCTCACGAATGCGATCTTCGCCGAGCTCATGCGCGGTGTGGACGAGGCGGCGCGAGAACATGGATACACGCTGCTGCTGGCGCGGATGGAAAGCCTGGACCCCGCCGGAGAGACGATCGCGCGACTGGTCGGGGAGGGCAGGGTCGACGGCGTTCTCGTGCAGGTCGGCAATTCGATGAGCGCGGAGGACGTGGACGCGATCATCGGTGGGCAGGTCCCCGCCGTGCTGATCAACTCGCGTCGCACCGGCAAGATCGGCACGGTCACGCTTCCGGATGAGGACGGGGCCAGGGTGGCGGTCGAGCATCTCGTCTCCCTCGGGCACCGGCGGATCGGCCTGGTGAACGGCCTTCGCGCGACCGACACGGCACAGCGGCGTGGCGCAGGTTTCGACGCGGCCATGGTGTCTGCGGGGCTGTCCGTCGACGCGCGACACGTGACGTGGCTCGGTTACGACTCGGCACAGGGCAAACAGGCGCTCGCGCTGCTGTCGGCCCTGCCAGAGCCTCCTGGTGCGCTCGTCGTCTCGAACATCAATGCAGCCTTCGGTCTCCTCGTCGAAGCACGGGCGCAGGGAATCCGCGTTCCCGATGACCTCTCGGTCGTCGCCATTCATGACGCGTGGACGGCGGAGAACAGCTGGCCGCCTCTCACCACCGTGCGCATGCCTCTCAATGAGTTGGGAAGAGCGTCGGTGCGGGCGATCATCGAACGAATCGCGGCTGGCACCATCAATCACGTCGTGGTGGAGGAGGAGCCTGAGATCGTGCGACGAGAATCCACCGCCGGAGTCCGTCGGGAAAGTGACGGATCTCTACCGCGAGAAAGTGAGGGGATCGGTCCGCACCTCGCCGGCTGACGACATGCGCCTGGGGTGTCGGCTCGACGCGCGACGGTGATCGATGGCACTCGTGGCTCGGTGAAGGGATCGTCCGTGGAGAAGTTCCAGGAAAACGAGGTCGAGAGCGTCTCCCTGACCGTGACGCGTGTCAGGGCGGTGCTCCTGTCTGCGGTCTATCCGGCGGGTGAGGAGCTGACGTGGGTGGGTGGCACCATCCGGTCGTGGGACGCCGCCCTGATCGAGGTGACCCTCAGCGACGGGACCACCGGGCTCGGAGAGGCGGGGGCGGGGATCATGGCGGCGGTGGCGGTCCCCGGCATCGTCGCGGCATTCGAGCCGTACCTCCTGCACCACGAGTTCGCGCATCCGCTCGAGGTGGCTGATCAGCTCCGCCGCCACACCGCGTTCTGGTCGCGTGGCGGCATCGTGAACGGCGTCGCCGGCGCGATCGAGACCGCGTGCCTGGACGCCGTCGCCACACGCATCGGGGTCCCGGCGTTCGAGCTGCTCGGCGGCGCCGCGCATGACTCTCTCGAGGCATATGCGAGCGGTGGTCTCGGGACCACCTTCGACGACGTCTCGACCTGGATGTCGACCCAGGTGGATCTGGGCTTCGGGACCGTGAAGTTCAGGGCGATGAAGGATCCGGACACCACGATCCGACTCCTCGACCACGTGGTGGAGAGACTGCCTGCCGGCATCCGGTTCGTCCTCGACGCCGTCCAGGGATGCGCGTCGGCACCGTGGTCGGTCGACGACGCGATCCGGGTGGGCGCGGAGGTCGCGGCGAGGGGTGCGCGGTGGTACGAGGAGCCGTGCTTCGCCGATGACCTCGCGGGGTACGCAACGGTCCGCGCTGCTCTCGACGTCCCGATCTCCGGCGTCGAGTCGAACGGCACGGTGCGCGAGTTCGCGGAGCTCATCGCCGCCGGAGGTGTCGACATCGCGCAACCCGACGTGACGTTCGTCGGCGGTCCGCGCGCGTTCTCGCAGGTCGCACGGCTCGCGCGCGATGTGGGCCTCGGCTGCGTCCCGCACGTGTGGGGGAGCGGGGTCACGTTCTCGGCGAACCTGCATGCCGCGCTCGCTGAGCCGGGCGTCGAGCTGTTCGAGTACTGCACCCTGCCGAACCCGCTGCGCGACGCGCTCCTGGTCGAGCCGGTGAGGCTCCGGAACGGACGGGTGGACAAGCCGACCGCGCCCGGACTCGGGGTCGTCCTCACCCCGGAGCTCGAGGCGCGCTACCCGTTCGTCGCGGGAGGCGGCCATGTCATCCGGTGACCGCACGCCGTTCGCCCTGCTGCCGGGCGACGAGCGGCTGACGGCGGCGATGCTGAGCGACTCGCTCGATGCGGTCGGGCTCCGCCATCAGGTGCTCGATCGGCGCCTTGCGCCGCTCGCGCCGGGCTCACGGGTCCTCGGGCCCGCGTGGACCGTGCGGTTCGAGCCGGCCGTG
Source organism: Cellulomonadaceae bacterium (assembly GCA_035531255.1). GTDB lineage: Bacteria > Actinomycetota > Actinomycetes > Actinomycetales > Cellulomonadaceae > JAJDFX01. The sequence continues at coordinate 2,550 of DATKTF010000067.1, read as the reverse complement.
GAGGACGATCCGATCGATCCGTACGGGGCCGCCATCGACTACATCTCCGCGATCCGTCCGGGTGAGGTCGCGGTCATCGGTACCGATCAGACCAGTGCAAGCGCCTTCTGGGGCGAGCTGTTCAGCGCCGCCGCAGTAGGCGCGGGAGGCGTCGGCGTCGTGACCGACGGGAACCTGCGGGACTCCCGCAAGATCGTCGACCTGGGCTTTCCCGCGTTCTCGCTCTCTCGGCGTCCCGTCGACTACCGCGCGCGGATGCGCGTCGTCGAGACAGGTGCGGTCGTCACGCTGTGCGGCGTCGCGATCGGCACGGGTGACCTCGTCATGGCGGACGACGACGGAGTCGTGGTCGTGCCGCGGTCGGCAGCGGATCACGTGCTGGCCCTGGCCCGCGCCCGGGCGGCGTCAGAGTCCACCGTGCTGGCCGAGCTCGTGGCGGGCGACACCCTTCGGTCCGTCTGGGACAGGCACGGCGTTCTGTAGACACGTCGAGAGCGAGCGAGGAACGTGCCTGCCGGGGACGACCGACGGACGCCGGTGCGTACGGTCTGTCGATCGATCTCCCGACGAGTCGTCCGAGCGCGGGTTCGCCGGATCGATCGGATCATTGCATCCCAGGGGCCCTGAGAACGCGCCCGTGCGACGGGGGGCGGGCTCACGATCAGGGCCGATGGCGCGAGGCTCGGGCCAGTGCGAGTCGATCGGCGAGGGTCGGATGAGCGGGTCCGGGGCGCTGCTCAGGTAGGTGGCCCACGATCGACGTGTAGGCCTGCGGATGGCGCATTCACGGTGATGGCTGGCCCGTCGCCGAGTGCGCTGGGACTCCTGGCATGCCGTGGGCGCCCGGTCGAGGGAGCAGTGGTCGCGATGCGACGATCTGTGTTCGCTGCCTTGCGGCCGGGTGCGATGCCGGCGCCCCGTCGCGCCGACAGTCGTTCACCTGTACCCAATTCATCTGATCTATAGTACCGTCTATCGCAGTCAGCGCGTCATACGCAGACAGACGCTCAAACGATTGACCACGACACTCTCGCGGGCTAGCGTTTGAGCAACAAGCTCGATCTCCGACCCGGCCGTTTCGAGCCGCCAACGCACGACGACGTGTTCCTCGCACCACACCATCACACTGGGAGTGTCAATGAAGACATCACTGGGAGTGCACGTGAAGAAGAGAAAGCTGTTGTCGGTGACGACCGCCGTGACGACCCTCTCCATCGCCGGCCTCGTCCTCTCGGGCTGCTCGTCCGCCAGCAACGGGACCACAGGCTCCGCCGGCAGCCAGACCGACTCGGGCGGCAAGATCACGGTGTGGGTCGATGCCCCACGTATGCCGGCTGCGGACGCGTTCAAGACGGCGCACCCGGAGATCCCGATCAACATCGTGCAGATCGACAGCACCGTCGGCGCAACCACGACCCAGCAGCGCTTCGCGCAGTTCGACGCCGCGAAGAAGGGATGGCCCGACGCCATCTTCTTCCCGTCCAACGACGACGTCGCCTGGGCGGCGAAGACCGGCTACACGGCGAACATGAGCAAGGACACGCCCGACCTCGTGGCCGGCTACACGAAGACCGCACTCGCCTCCTGCTACATCGACGGGGCGTACCAGTGCCTGCGCAACGACGCCGCACCCGACGTCCTCTGGTACAACGCGGCGCTGTTCAAGCAGTGGGGCTACACGGTGCCGAAGACGTGGGCGGAGTACACCTCGCTCGCGGTCACGATCGCGAAGGATCACCCCGGATACATCAGCGGGTTCACCGGTGACGCCTACGCACCGAACCGGTACCTCTGGGCGTCCGACTGCCCGACCAACGTGTCGGTGAACCCGACCACGGTCCAGATCAACCTCCAGGACCCGAAGTGCACCCGGGCCGAGAGCATGCTCTCGACTCTGACCGCTGCGAAGGCCCTCTCGACCGATGGCATCTTCGACGCGGATGCCGCGACGGTCGGCCAGAAGCTCGTCATGAGCCCCGGGGCCGTGTGGTGGGGGGACTACCTCTTCCAGCAGACCTGGAAGCTTCCGGCGAAGACGATGCAGGCCTCACCGACCGGGCTCTCCTGGGACGGATCGACCGCCCAGATGGGTGACGAGGGCGGTGGCCTCTGGGGCATGTCTTCACACATCACCGGCAAGGAGCTCGCGAACGCCGAGATCTTCATGAAGTTCGTCGTGAGCGACCCTGCCTGGCAGGTCAACCTCTCGACCGGTCTGCCGGCCTTCACCGCCATGCAGCAGCCCTGGCTGACGAAGCAGGCGTCCAACGACTTCTACTACGACACCGCGGCGACACTGGCGACCTTCGCGCCCGCGATCAACACGGTGCCGAACGACTACAGCTATCTGCTGTACGACACCGGCGGTGAGTGGACGTCGACGGTGGCCAAGGATCTCGCCGGCGGGAAGGACTTCGCGACGGCGTGGACCGACTTCGGGACTGACCTCGTCGCCAAGGCCAAGGCCGCCGGCTACACCGTGGTCACGACCAAGTAGCCGTCAGCCGGCCCACAGCAAGTACGGCACCACGCATCGTGCGGGGCGCAGTG
>DATKTF010000066.1:0-6518 GCA_035531255.1 Cellulomonadaceae bacterium | reverse complement strand
CTCCGGGGTGTTCTTCGGGTTCACGCAGCTCCCCGGCTGGATGCAGGACGTCTCGTCGGTCTTCCCGCTCAAGTGGATGGCCCAGGGCATGCGCTCGGTGTTCCTGCCGGACCAGTTCCAGGCCCAGGAGGTCTCGGGATCGTGGGAGCACGGTGCGACCGCGCTCGTCATCGGTGCGTACCTCGTCCTCGGCCTCGTCCTGGGAGCCCGCACCTTCCGCTGGCGGCGGCGCGATGACGGCTGAGACCCACCGGTCCTGCTCGGTCCGCACGGGATTCTGGGTGCGGTCGCTGCGCGGCTGGGACCTGACGTTCTACGGGATGTCCGCGATCTCGGCGGTCACGCTGGTGCTCGTCTCGACGGGAGCGCGGTCCTTGACGATCGGCCTCGCGGCACTCGCAGGGATGGTCGCCGCGTACGTCACGCTCGGTCGTCGAGGCGCACTGAGGGGCGACCACCGCCTCACCACGGCGTACCTCGCCGTGATGATGGTCGCCGTGACGGTCGCGGTGCGGTCGAGCACGGTCGGGACCCTCCTGCTGTTCATCGGGTTCTCGCACATCTGGTTCTTCGCCGAGACGCGCCGTGGCGGCATCGTGGCGTGCACGGTGCTCACCCTCGCGGTCGGGGTGGCGCTGCTGGTCGAGGGCGACGTCCCGACCGACCAGCTCGGCCCCGTCGCGGGCCAGCTCGCCGTGTCGCTCGTGTTCGCCATCATGCTCGGGCTGTGGATCACGCTCGTCTCGGAACGGAGCGAGGAGCGCGCCGAGCTGCTCGAGAGGCTCGAGGCGACCCAGCACGAGCTCGCCGCAGCGCACCGGGCCGAGGGAGTGACGGCCGAGCGTGCGCGCGTGGCGCAGGAGATCCACGACACTCTGGCGCAGGGCTTCGCCAGCATCGTGATGCTCGCCCAGACCGTGACCGCGGACGTGGCGCGCGCCGACACCGATGCGGCGACCCGGCGGCTCGCATTGATCGAGGAGACCGCGCGGGAGAACCTGGCGGAGGCGCGCGGGTTGGTCGCCGCGTTCTCGCCGGTGGCGCTCGACGGAGGGGATCTCGCCGACGCGCTCGATCGGCTCGCGCGGCGCGTGGGGGTCGAGACGGGGTTGACCGTGGTGGTCGACGTCGACCGTGCGGCCACCGCGCACCTGAGGCGCGCGGACGAGGTCGTGCTCCTCCGCGCCGCGCAGGAGGCGCTGACGAACGTGCGGCGTCACGCGCACGCCACGACGGTGCGTGTGACGGTCACCGAGGACCGCGACATGGTCCGACTGGGCGTGCACGACGACGGGGTCGGGATCAGTGCGGGCTCCGCCGAGGGCTATGGCCTGCGCGGCATGAGGTCACGGGTGGACGCGGTCGCCGGGCAGATGTCCGTGCGGGCGGGCGACGGCGGCGGGACCGCGCTCGACGTCACCGTGCGGGCGGTCGCGCGATGAGCGAGACGGCCGGGTGCGGCCCGATCCGCATCATGATCGTCGACGACCACCCCGTCGTGCGGGCCGGCCTCAGCGGACTGCTCGCCTCCGAGCCCGACCTCGTCGTCGTCGGGGAGGCCGGCGACGGAGAGGAGGCCATCCGTCTGGTCGAGACGTTGCGGCCGGACGTCGTCCTGATGGATCTCCGCATGCCCCGCATGGACGGCGCGGACGCCACGGCACTGATCGTCGCGGCCCACCCGACGGTCCGGGTCCTCGTCCTCACCACCTACGAGACCGACGCGGACATCCTGCGCGCGGTCGAGGCGGGTGCGGCGGGCTACCTGCTCAAGGACACGCCACGTGCGGCGCTCGTCGCCGGCGTCCGCGACGTGAGCGCCGGTCACACGGTGCTGGCCCCGACGGTCGCGAACCGGCTGGTGTCCCAGGTCCGCGACGGTCGACCGGACCGCTTGACGCCGCGAGAGCTCGAGGTGCTCGCCGCCGTGGCACGCGGACTCAGCAATGCGGCGATCGGCGCCGCGCTCTTCATCAGCGAGGCGACCGTCAAGACGCACCTGATCCGCATCTTCGCCAAGCTCGACGTCGACGACCGCACACGCGCGGTGACCGCGGCACTCGAGCGCGGGATCCTGCCCGGCAGGTGACCTCGACCTGACATCGCGACTCGTTCTCATGGCACTCTCATCCCAGACCTGGATACTGGAGTCATGGCCCGTGTCCGCACGTCCGTCTCGCTCGGCACCGTCGCCGTGCTGGTGCTCGGTGGGCTGAGCCTCGGTCTCGGCAGCGTGACGATGCCGAGCTCCACCACGCTCGGCGGCCCCGTCGTGCTGTCCGCGCGGCCGGACCTCCAGCGTCCGCTGATCGCGACCCCGGACGGGACCACCGATCCGGGCGCCACCGCGATCGAGGGTGCTGCCGTCGAACCCGTAGGCGTCCGGGCGCCGACACCGATCCGCGCGGAGGCGCTCCGCACCGCGACGAGCGGCACCGGCTCCCACCGCGACTCCAGCGACACGACCGGTACCACCGGCCCCGCACAGACCGGGACGACCGGGGTCGACACCCGTCCGTCCACGGGGTCGACGGTGCAGACTCCCGACTCCCGCGCGACCGGCACGGTGGCGACGTCGGGGTCGGCACCCGCCGAACCGACGCATGCACCGAGCGCGCCCTCGCGCAGCGACGAGACGCGTGCTGCCCTCGCCACCCCGATCGGGCTGACGACGAGCAGCGCGTCCACACCTGAGGGCACCCGTACCCACGACCAGCCATGAGGACGACGGTCCTGCGCCCGCTCGCACGGTGGCGCGCACGCCGTCAGCACCTGTCCGTCCGCACCCGTGTCCTTGCGGCGGTCCTGGCACTCGCCGCACTCGCGATGGTGATCGCCGGTGCGACGTCCACGCTGCTGCAGTACCAGCGCACGGACGTGCGGATCGACGACTCGCTCACCCGCGCCGCCCAGGACCTGCGCGACTTCGCCGCGACCGACCTCGACCCGGCCACCGGGAAACCGTTCGCGTCGATCGACGACCTGCTCTACCTCGCGGTGCAGCGCCGCGCGCCCGCCGCTGACGAAGGAGTGATCGCTCTCGTCAACGGCGTCGAGAAGTGGCTCGCGGCCCCGACCGTCAGCCTGCGACTCGAGGCCGACCCCGAGCTGATGCGCAGGCTCCGGTCGCTCGACCCGACGGTCACGCCTCGCCTGCAGACCATCCGGACCGCGGTCACGGAGTACCGATTCGTCGCGATCCCCGTGAACGTGCAGGGCGACGCGGCCCAGGGGTTCTTCGTCGTCGCCGTGGACAGGTCCGCCGAGCTCAGGGCACTCGCCGTCTCGTCCCGCAGCTATGTCGTCGTCGCCCTCGGTTCCTTGCTGATCATCGCGGCGGTGAGCTGGTTCGTCGTGGGGGCGCTGCTTCGCCCGATCCGCCTGCTGCGCGACACGGCGCGGAGGATCACCGAGACGGACCAGTCCGAGCGGATCCCCGTGACCGGTCGGGACGACCTCGCCGACCTCGCCCGCACCGTGAACGCGATGCTCGACCGGGTCCAGGGCGCGTTCGGCTCGCAACGGCGTCTGCTCGACGACGTCGGGCACGAACTGCGGACCCCGTTGACGATCGTGCGGGGCCACCTGGAGCTGATGGACTCGACGAGCTCGGCCGAGGTGGAGTCGACGCGCGCACTCGCTCTCGACGAGCTCGACCGCATGCAGCGCCTCGTGGACGACCTCGTCACGCTCGCGACGGTCGACCGGCCCGACTTCGTCCGACCGACACCGACCGACCTCGGGCGGCTGACCGACGACGTCCTGGACAAGGCGCGTCCGCTCGGTGACCGGCACTGGCAGGTCGAGGCCAGGGCGGACGCGACTGTCGTCGTCGACTCGCAACGCCTCACGCAGGCGTGGCTGCAGCTGATCGCCAACGCCGTCGCGATCACGTCCCCCGGTGCGCGGATCCGCATCGGGAGCGCCGTCCGCGGGGGTCGCGCGCTGGTGTGGGTCCACGACGACGGCCCGGGCATCCCACCCGAGGACATGCCGCGGCTTCTCCAGCGGTTCGAGCGCGGAGGCAGCGCTCGACGCACCGATGGTGCCGGCCTCGGGCTGCCGATCGTCTCGGCGATCGCCGAGGCCCACCACGGAGAGGTGAGGCTCGACTCCTCGACCCCTCCGCCGGAGGTCGAGCCGACCGGTGCCGAGGACGACCGTTGGGGGGCACTCGCCGGCGCGAGGCTCGTGATCGACATCCCGGCGCTCGGTGTTCCTCTGGCGGACGACGCGCACGGCGACGATGCTTCACCTGACGCCGCTCGTGCGACCAGCAGAGCGTCGACGACGGAAAGGTTGGTAGGTCGGTGACGCAGATCCTCATCGCTGAGGACGAGGACCGGATCGCGGCCTTCGTCGCCAAGGGGCTCCAGGCCCACGGCATGACGACGTCGGTGGTGGCGAGCGGGCGCGAGGCGTTCGACCAGGTGATGTCGGGCGGCGTCGACCTGCTGCTCCTCGACCTCGGCCTCAGCGACGGCGACGGCGGTGAGGTCCTGCGCCAGATGCGGGCGGAGGGAAGCACGGTGCCCGTCATCATCCTGACGGCGCGCAGCTCCGTGACCGACACGGTGGCAGGCCTGGAGAACGGCGCGGACGACTACATGTCGAAGCCGTTCCGGTTCGAGGAGCTCTTGGCGCGGATCCGGCTCCGGCTCCGCGGTGCCGCGGCGCCGGCCGCAAGCGAGTCGACCCTGACGCAAGGACGGCTCTCCCTCGACCTGCTCACGCGCCGGATCGCCGTCGACGGCACCGAGGTCGAGCTGTCTGCGCGCGAGTTCGCCCTGGCCGAGGCGTTCATGCGGCACCCGGGCCACGTCTTGAGCCGCGAGCAGCTGCTGTCCCAGGTCTGGGGTTACGACTTCGATCCCGGGTCCAACGTCGTGGACGTCTACGTCCGCTACCTCCGGCGCAAGATCGGCTCGGAGTTCATCGCGACCGTCCGCGGCATGGGGTACCGGCTGGTCGGCACCCCTGAGGTCACAGACCAGGACTGAGCCTCCGGCGTCGCCGCCCGCCCGAGTCGCGCGCGCCGGCCCAGGAACGCCGGGGTGAACCGCCGGGCGCACGACGGCGCGCCGACCAGGTGGGGTGGTCCTGGTCGACGCGCCGTCGCATCGGTGCCGCGTCGGGTCAGCGGCCGGCAGTGTCCGGCAGTGTCCGTCAGTGTCCGTCAGTGACCCGAGGTGGTTGTGCGCTCGTGCATCGACGTGCTGACCTGCGCCTGGTCACGGACCTGAGCCTGCACGGAGGACTGCACCTCCGAGCTGACCCGCGCCTGCGTCTGCGTCTGGATCATCGCGCGTGCCGTCACCCGGTTGTCCGCCGGCGTCAGGGTTGCCGGGACGGGCTTCGAGGCGAGGACGGACACGGCCGTGGGGGATGACTGACGAACCTGGTCACCGTCACTCACGGTGTCGCAGTCCCGAAGACGGTCCCTGGTCTGGTCCAGGGTCGCGTCCTGGTCCTTGTCCCGCAGCTGGTCCTTGTCCCGCAGCTGGTCCTTGTCGCGGAGGAGATCCGGGAGCGTGGTCACGACGTACGTCGTGTCGTGGATCCTGTCGCGGTCCTGCGTCTTGTCCATGTCGCGGAGCTGGTCCCCGGTGCAGGTGGGGCTCGGGACGGCGGTGGGGTCCGCAGTCGGCGTCGCGGTGGAGAGGGGGACGTCGACCCGCAGGCGGTCCTGGTCGGCCGTGTGCAGACGATCCGCCGTAGCGGTCGGGGAGCTGGTCGACGACGCCGTCACCCCCGAGAACGAGAACGAGACCGGTGCCGTCGCCGACGCGAACGCGGCGGTCGCACCCAGCCCGACGACACCGACAGCGCCGGCGACGATCCAGGAGATCTTGGTGTGCACGGTAGTGCTCCTCTCATCGGGCTGCGGGTGGCAGCCCTGGAACTGATGCGACACGGCTCTCGTGCTGTGTCACCACCAGGGTGGACCGCCCCTGTGAGAGGGGCAGGAGAGGGGAGTGAGACTCCTCTCACCCCGGTTCACCAGGCACAATGAACCGGTGCGCGACCTTGCCCGACTGCCCAAGGCCCACCTGCATCTGCACTTCACCGGATCCATGCGCGTCTCGACGCTCGTGGATCTCGCCGCCGAGCGAGGTGTGCGCCTCCCTGCCGCCCTGATCGACGGTGATCCGCTGCGGGTCCCTGGCACCGAGCGGGGTTGGTTCCGCTTCCAGCGCCTGTACGACGCCGCGCGCAGCTGCGTGCGATCGGAAGCGGCGATGCGCCGGATCATCGCCGAGGCAGCAGAGGACGATGCCGCCGAGGGATCCGGGCGCCTGGAGATCCAGGTGGATCCGACGTCCTACGCCCCGTTCGTCGGAGGCATCACGCCGGCCCTGGAGATCGTGCTCGACGCGGCGGTCGAGGCGGGCGAGGCGACCGGGATCGAGGTCGGCGTCATCGTCGCGTCGTCGCGGATGCGCCACCCGCTGGAGGCGCGGACCCTGGCGCGGCTCGCTGCCGCGCACGCCGGCGACGGCCCGGGTCAGGTCGTCGGC
>DATKTF010000065.1:0-5186 GCA_035531255.1 Cellulomonadaceae bacterium | reverse complement strand
CCCGTCCGCACGGTCGCCGGGCCGCGAGCACGACGCGTGCCCTGACGTAGGCTGGCACGCGTGACCATCGCACCCGAGGGACGCAGGATGCTGCGCGTCGAGGCCCGCAACGCAGAGACGCCCATCGAGAAGAAGCCCGAGTGGATCCGGACCCGGGCGACCATGGGCCCCGAGTACTCCGAGCTCAAGGGCCTGGTGAAGGCCGGCGGGCTGCACACGGTGTGCGAGGAGGCCGGCTGCCCGAACATCTTCGAGTGCTGGGAGGACCGCGAGGCGACCTTCCTCATCGGCGGCGACCAGTGCACGCGCCGCTGCGACTTCTGCCAGATCGACACCGGTCGACCGGCCGACTTCGACGCCGACGAGCCGCGTCGCGTCGCCGAGTCCGTCCTCGCGATGGGTCTGCGGTACTCCACCGTCACGGGAGTGGCGCGCGACGACCTTCCCGACGGCGGCGCCTGGCTCTACGCCGAGACCGTGCGCCAGATCCATGCGCTCAACCCGGGGACGGGCGTCGAGCTCCTGATCCCCGACTTCAACGCCGAGCCGGAGCTGCTCGCGCAGGTCAACTCGTCGCGGCCCGAGGTCCTCGCGCACAACCTCGAGACCGTGCCGCGGATCTTCAAGACGATCCGACCCGGTTTCCGTTACGAGCGTTCGCTGTCGGTCCTCACGACCGCCCACGAGGCTGGTCTCGTGACGAAGTCGAACCTGATCCTGGGCATGGGCGAGACGTACGACGAGGTCGTCGACGCCCTCGGGGCGCTGCGGGGCGCGGGCTGCGACCTCCTCACGATCACCCAGTACCTGCGGCCGTCGGTACGCCACCACCCGGTCGACCGCTGGGTCCGCCCGGAGGAGTTCGTCGCACTCGCGGACGAGGCCGAGCGGATCGGGTTCCTCGGGGTGATGTCCGGGCCGCTGGTCCGGTCGTCGTACCGGGCCGGTCGCCTCTGGGGGCAGGCCATGCGCCGTCGCGGCGAGGAGATCCCTGCGGGCCTGGCGCACCTTGCGGAGCCGACGACCGCCCGTCAGGAAGCTCGGAGCCTGCTCTCCAGGTGACCGCCGTGGAGCGGCGATGGCCGACGGCGATCCACGACTAGACTCTCCGACCATGGCCCGCAAGAACTCCGACGCGTCCGTCGGCACGCCCACGTCGAAGTCCCGGTGGTACCGCCAGCTCTGGCTGGCGTACCGCATGACCCGCGAGGTCGACCCTGCGGTCCTGTGGTGGATGCTGACTGCCCTCGTCGGCACGCTGGTCGTCTTCCTGGTGATCGGCGTCGTGGCGAAGAGCCTCGTGTTCTGGCTGGTCATGGGTCTGCCGTTCGGACTCCTCGGCGCCACGATCATCCTGGCGCGCCGTGCGGAGAAGGCGGCCTACTCGCGCCTCGAGGGCCAACCGGGCGCGTCGCTCGCTGCTCTCGGGACGATCAGGCGCGGCTGGGAGTTCGGTGACGAGCCCGTCGCGGTGGACCCACGGACGAAGGACCTCGTCTTCCGGGGTGTCGGGCGTCCGGGCATCGTCCTGATCGGCGAGGGTCCCGCCGGACGTGTCGACAAGCTGCTCGAGAGCGAGCGCAAGCGCACGACGCGCGTGCTCCCGACCGTCCCGATCGTCGTGCTCCAGGTCGGCAACGGCGCGGGACAGGTCGAGCTCCGCTCGCTTCCGCGCACGGTGCAGAAGCTCAAACCGGCCCTCACCAAGCAGGAGGTCGCCGAGGTGAGCAAGCGCATGCGCGCGCTCGGCGCGACGCGGCTGCCCGTCCCCAAGGGCGTCGACCCGATGCGCGCACGCCCCGACCGCAAGGGGATGCGCGGGCGCTGACGGCGCCCGGCTCCGCCGGTCCGGCTGCCGCGCACAGCGCCACTCGTGGACCGTCACCGCCGGACGATGACGGTCCCTGCCACCCGGTCGTGCATCCCGCGGCCGTCCGCGTCCCAGACGACAGCCGGGATCACCAGGCACAGCAGCACCGTGCGCACGAGCGCGCGCAACGGTCCTGCGGGGGCACCCTCAGGGGTCCTCACGACGAGTCCGAGAAGTCGGTGCCCGATCGTCGCACCCGCCGTGCCGAGGAGCACGACGTACTCGACGCCGAGGACCTCGACCGGGCCGAGCGCCTGACCCCGGAGAAAGGCGGAGGCGATCAGCGTGCAGAGCGCCCAGTCCACGAACAGCGCCACGACCCGACGCCCGACCGGCGCGAGCGACCCCGACCCGTTCTCGGGTAGCCCGAGCCGAGAGCCGCGCGTCGCACTGTCGCGGTTCGGTCCGCCGTCGAGCCAGGAGCCCATGTCCTCGCGTGCTGCCATCGCACGAGGGTAACCGCGGCCGGTATGAGACGACGCTCGTGACATGGGCGGCCCGCCCGTAACATGGCCGAAACGTGCGGTAAACCACGGAGTAACCGGCGGACCGTAGCCTCGACCTGCCCGGTAGGGGCACACCGATCTGAGGAGCAGCGGATGTTCAGCAAGCCAGAGGAAGTCCTGGCGTTCATCAAGAGCGAGGACGTCAAGTTCGTCGATGTGCGGTTCTGTGACCTGCCGGGAGTGATGCAGCACTTCAACGTCCCCGCGTACTCGCTGCCCGCTGACTTCTTCACCGACGGCCAGATGTTCGACGGGTCGTCGATCCGCGGCTTCCAGGCGATCCACGAGTCCGACATGAAGCTCATCCCGGACATCACGACCGCCTACCTCGACCCGTTCCGGGTCGAGAAGACGCTGAACATCAACATGTCGATCGTCGACCCCTACACCGACGAGCCGTACAGCCGCGACCCGCGTCAGGTCGCCGCGAAGGCCGAGGCGTACCTACGCTCCACGGGCATCGCCGACACGGCGTTCTTCGCCCCGGAGGCGGAGTTCTACATCTTCGACGACGTGCGCTTCGAGACCAAGCAGAACGCGTCCTACGTGTTCATCGACTCGATCGAGGCCGCGTGGAACACCGGCCGCGTCGAGGAGGGTGGCAACCTCGGTCACAAGACCCCCTACAAGGGTGGCTACTTCCCGGTCCCGCCGGTCGACATGTTCGCCGACATCCGCGACCAGATCTCCCTGCAGCTCGACGCGCTGGGCCTCGGGGTCGAGCGCGCGCACCACGAGGTCGGCACGGCCGGCCAGGCGGAGATCAACTACCGCTTCGACGAGCTCGCGAAGTCCGCGGACAAGGTCCAGCTCTTCAAGTACGTCGTGAAGAACGTGGCGCACGCCAACGGCCGTACGGCCACCTTCATGCCGAAGCCGCTCTTCGGCGACAACGGCTCGGGCATGCACGTGCACCAGTCCCTGTGGAAGGACGGCAAGCCGCTGTTCTTCGACGAGAAGGGGTACGGCGGGCTCTCCGACATCGCGCGCTGGTACATCGGCGGTCTGCTCAAGCACGCCCCGTCGCTGCTCGCGTTCACGAACCCGACGGTGAACTCGTACCACCGCCTCGTCCCGGGCTTCGAGGCGCCGGTCAACCTGGTCTACTCGGCTCGTAATCGCTCGGCCTGCATCCGGATTCCTGTCACGGGCTCGAACCCGAAGGCCAAGCGCATCGAGTTCCGCGTTCCGGACCCGTCGAGCAACCCGTACCTCGCCTTCGCGGCGATGCTCATGGCCGGGCTCGACGGCATCCAGAACCGCATCGAGCCGCCGGAGCCGGTCGACAAGGACCTCTACGAGCTGCCCCCGGAGGAGCACGCGCTCATCCAGCAGGTTCCGGGCTCGCTCGCCGAGGTGCTCGACAACCTCGAGGCCGACCACGACTTCCTCACGGCGGGCAACGTCTTCACCCCTGACCTGATCTCGACGTGGATCGACTACAAGCGGTCGCACGAGGTCGACCCGATCCGGCTGCGCCCGCACCCGCACGAGTTCGAGCTGTACTACGACGTCTGACAGCCGACGAGCAGGCACGTCCTGCTGACGAGGCGTGACCGAGCTTCACGGCAGAACCCGGCCATCCGCACGATGGCCGGGTTCTGCCGTTCCTCGGCGCCGGCAGGCGGGTCCGTGCGCAGGTGCGCGTCCCACATCATGAGCGGCGCCCTCTCGACAGATGACTGTCGAATCGTGACACAACCATGGCCCACGCTGTGACGAACATGTATAAAACTGACAGACTCGCTTGACTGTCCTGCCTGTCTGTCCATTCACCTCGACCTCGGGCGAGCCCGGAGCCGAGGCCTCCTGAGAGGACGATCTGTGAAGAAGAGCACACACCGCCTGGTGACCACGGTCGCGGCCGCAGCCACCGTGGCACTCGCGCTGAGCGCGTGCGGTGCCGGACGCACCAACACGAGCGCCACGAGCGGGAGCACCACGGCCGCCGGCACCACCCTGCTCGTCGGCACGACCGACAAGGTCACCGCGATCGATCCCGCCGGCTCGTACGACAACGGCTCGTTCAACATCGAGACCCAGGTCTTCCCGTTCCTGATGAGCTTCAAGCCGGGTGGCGCCGAGCTCGCACCCGATGCAGCGCAGAGCTGCACGTACACCTCGGACACCGTCTACACCTGCGTGCTGCGGGACGGGCTGAAGTTCGCCAACGGCGACCCGATCAATGCGTCGACGGTCAAGTTCACGTTCGACCGCCAGCTCGCGATCAACGACCCCAACGGACCCGCGTCGCTGCTCGGCAACCTCGCGTCGGTCAGTGCGGTCGACACGAAGACGGTCGCGTTCACGCTCAAGACGCCGAACGACCAGACGTTCCCCCAGGTCCTGGCCTCCCCCGCCGGACCGATCGTCGACGAGAAGGTCTTCAAGGCCGACGCGGTCCTCGACGACAACGCGATCGTCGCCGCGAAGGCCTTCGCCGGTCCGTACACGATCACGTCGTACAAGAAGAACGAACTCGTCGTGCTCGCCAAGAACCCGGACTACTCCGGGATCCAGGGCACCCCGAAGAACGACGGCATCACGCTGAAGTACTACGCGGACTCGAACAACCTCAAGCTCGACATCGCGTCCGGCGCGATCGACGTCGCGACCCGGAGCCTCACCCCGACGGACATCGACAGCCTGAAGACGACGGATGGCGTCCAGGTCGTCTCCGGCCCCGGTGGCGAGATCCGGTACGTCGTCTTCAACATGAACACGATGCCCGGCAACACGCCCGAGCAGAAGCTCGCGATCCGCAAGGCGTTCGCCTACTCGATCGACCGCCAGGAGATCGCGACCCAGGT
>DATKTF010000064.1:0-2575 GCA_035531255.1 Cellulomonadaceae bacterium | reverse complement strand
CTGTACTCGGTCGGCGAGCGCATCACGGTCCCGCTCAAGAACCAGGACGGGCAGTACGTCGCCGACGAGCACACGCTCGACGAGCTCGAGGGTGAGGGTCGGGTCGTCGTGCGGTACCGCGACTGGAACCCGAACGGTTCGCGGCGGGACATCGCCGGGATCACGAACGCCGCCGGGAACGTCGTCGGGCTCATGCCGCACCCTGAGCACGCGGTCGAGGTGGGGTTCGGACCCGATGGACCCCGTGGGCCGCGCACCGGCACCGACGGACTGCGGTTCTTCGCCTCCGTGATCGGTTCCCTGGTCGGTTGAGCGACCACGCCCCGGAGGGGCCCGCGGCCGGCTCCGGCGTAACGATCGAGACCGTGCCGTGGGGCGACCCCGAGGCGGACCGGCTCCGCACCACGCAGCAGGAGGAGCTCAAGGGGCGGTACGGCGGGGTGGCCGACCTCGAGCCGCACATCCCGCCCGAGGGCGTCGCCGCGATGCTCCTCGTGCGGGTCGACGGCGTGGCCGCGGGCTGTGGGGCGCTGCGCGGACGAGGTGAAGGCATCGGGGAGCTCAAGCGCATGTTCGTGTCACCCGAGTTCCGCGGGCAGGGGCTCTCGCGCCTGGTCCTCGTCGAGCTCGAGCGCCGTGCGGTCGCGCTCGGGTGGGAGCGGCTGATCCTGGAGACCGGTGTGCTGCAGCCCGAGGCGATCGGGCTCTACCTCTCCGAGGGCTACGCGCCGATGCCGAACTACCCGCCGTACGACGTCGAGGCGGACTCGCGGTGCTTCACCAAGCTGCTGCCCGCCGGTGGCGCGGCGGCGCGCGACCGGGACGGGGTCGCGAGCGGCGCGGTTGGGGTGACGGGCGCAGGGTCCCCGGGGGGACGCGTCCCGCGCGCGGAGCGGCCCGCGGTCGAGTTCCTGGAGGTCCCGTTCGACGACCCCCGTGCGGTCGGGCTGCGACGCGAGATGTACGACGAGATGGCCGTGCTCTACCCGGACCGTGACGTGTTCATCGACGCGTTCGACGCGATGGAGGCCGACATCGGGCGCGAGGCGCGCGTCACCGTGCTCGTGACGGTCGACGGCCGCGAGGTGGGCACAGCGATCCTTCGCCCGGCGGGCGACAGGTTCGGACCGGCGGCCGGTGAGGTCAAGAAGGTGTTCGTCCGGCCGGACGCCCGCGGGCTGGGGGTCGCGCGTCGACTGATGACGGCTCTCGAGGCCGCCGCGCGTGCAGCCGGCTGGAGCTCGCTCGTCCTGCAGACGGGATCACGGCAGCCCGAGGCGATCGCGCTCTACGTGAGCCACGGCTACCGAGCGATCGCACCGTACGGTCCGTACGTCGGCGACGCCGTCTCGTTGTGCTTCCAGAAGGTGCTCGGCGTCTGACGCTCCCGCCGGCCGAACCCCGTCGCGGTTGTCCACAGTGAGGCCCAAGGGCCTGTGATGGGTTGGTCGAGCGTTGGTATGGTCGCGCCGGACATTTCGGGCACCCAGGGGGCGATGTGTGGCGACATGGGAGTGGCGGGGCGACTGCGGTGGCCGGTGACGCCGCGCGGCGCGGTGTCGCCGGATGGGTCGTGGCCGCCGCGATGGCGGTGGGGACTGCGGGTCTGGCGGGGTGCACCGGATCCGGCGAACCGGACGAGGGGAGCAGGTCGGGTGGCGTGACGTCGACACCGGTGACGCCGAGTCCGGGCCCGAACCCGCGTCCGAGCCTGATCGGTCCGACGGCACCGGCTCGACCGGTGGAGGTCGACCAGATGACGCCTGCCGGCGCGGCCGCGGCTGCGAGGTACTTCATCGAGCTCTACGGGTACGTGCTGCAGACCGGTGATCTGACCGAGTGGGACGCGATGAGCTTCCCGACGTGCGACTACTGCGCGACGTTCCGGTCCCACGTCGTCGAGGCGTATGCCGCAGGTGAGTCGATCGAGGGCGGTGACATCAGCGCGGACGTTGTCGCAGTGCATGACCTGGACGAACTGATCGGCGGCTATCCAGTTGACGTTCGTGTATCCCAGTCACCGACGGTGCGCCGCGATGCAGGCGGAGCGCCTGTCGAGACCCTGGCCGCCAAGACGACGATGATGCAGTTCGAGACCGTCTTCCAGGGCTCCTCCTGGACCATCCTCGACGCGGCCCGCATCGTCGGAGAGAACTGATGCGGACGTCGTCGCGGCACCACGCTGCCCGTGTGGTGACGGCCACCGCGCTCGTTGCACTGGGCCTCCTGGCGGCCGAGACCCGGGGAGCTTCGCCCGCGCAAGCCGACGACGGGCCAACACCCGGGAACACGTCGTGGCTGGATGCGGCATCAACCGGCCATGAGATCGACGTGAGCGCTCAAGGGTCGCAAGGTGGCGGTCGACGCATCGCGGTCGCACCGGACACGGGAGCGCGGTACCAGCGCGCGGGGTGGGCGGTCTGCCCGAACGACACGTCGGTGGCCGTTCCCCTCCTCGGGCCCGGTGTCTCGTGCACGAACGCATCGTTCGACGCCGCGGTGCTGGTGTGCCCGGCAGGTCAGCGGTCGGTCAACCCGCTGTTCGTCTCGGTGCCTGACGCCGCGAGCGCGACGG
>DATKTF010000063.1:0-8890 GCA_035531255.1 Cellulomonadaceae bacterium | reverse complement strand
GAGCGTCGGGGGTGCCAGGTTCGACGGCTCCGGATCACCGCCGAAGGACACCATCGACGACGAGTAGGGGCCGAGCACCCCGAGCCCGACCGCAGTCGCGACGGAGGCGACACCACCCCCGACGAGCCACGCGCGCCGGGCCTGCCGCAGCGCCGGGAGGTGGTACCCGACCTGGTGCACGAACCCCCAGACGAGAACGAGGTTGAGCCACCCCAGCGGCGCCCAGACGTTCCACCGCACCAGGTCCACCGCGACGATGCCGGCGAGCCACAGGCCGACCGTGAGCCACGGTCGCCGGGTCCAGCGGATCGTCCAGGGGACCGCCAAGGTCGCCGCCGCGTACACGGCAAGGAACCACATGAGCTCGGCCAGGAAGCGCCCGGCGAACCCGGCCAGCGGAGACAGCGGTGTGAGGGGGACCAGGAGGACGGTCCACAGGGCCGCGTAGACCAGGCCCGGGGTCGACAGGCGCACCAGGCGACGCCTCAGGTACGCGGCGACGTCGGGGTCGCGACGCCACGAGATCGCGTTCGTGACAGCCCCGGCTGCGAAGAAGAGCGGCAGCACCTGGGCGACCCACGTGACCCAGACCAGTCCGGGTCGTTGTTCGAGGACGGCGGTCGGGCTCCCGGTGCTCGTGTCCCACTCGAGACTGTGTCCCGCGACGACGACGACCAGCGCGACGGCCCTGACCGCGTCGAGCACACGGTCACGCCTGCCGAGGCCGGCATCCGGGGCGGACGCGAGCGGCAAGGGGCTTCCCATCGCGTCCTCCCGCGCGCCGGCGGATGCTGGAGACCCTCGCATCGTCCCACGGGCGCGCCCGACCAGCAGCGGAGGCAGGTTGGTTCGCGCAGCTCTCGTCGCCCTGGAGGCGCGTGAGTAGGTTAGGCACACCAGCGTCGGTGATGGAGGTGTGGCCCCATGGTGTACAACCTGGCTTCGCTGCTCGAGGACAGCGCGCACCGAGTCCCTGAACGCGACGCGATCATTCTCGGGGAGATGCACCTGAGCTACGCCCGGCTCGACGGCGCGGCGAACCAGGTCGCCAACCTGCTGGTCTCCCGGGGGATCGCACCAGGAGACAAGGTGGCGCTGAGCTGCCCGAACATCCCGTCCTTCACCATCGTCTACTTCGGGATCCTCAAGGCCGGGGCGACCGTCGTGCCCCTCAACGTGCTGCTGAAGGGCCGCGAGGTGGCCTACCACCTGGGCGACTCGGAGGCGAAGGCCTACGTCTGCTTCCAGGGGACGCCCGAGCTGCCGATCGGGGCGGAGGGGTACGCGGGGTTCAGCGAGGTCGAGTCGTGCGAGCACTTCTTCGTGATCACCGCCGACCCCGCCGCCGCGTCACCGATCGTCGGTACCGAGACGCTGGGGGAGGCCATGGCGTCCCAGCCGGCGACCTTCGAGACCGTGGCCACCGACGAGGACGACACCGCGGTGATCCTCTACACGTCCGGCACGACCGGGCAGCCCAAGGGCGCCGAGCTGCGGCACCGCAACATGCGCGACAACGCCCTGGCCTGCGGGCCGCTGTTCGACGTCGACGTCGACGCCCCGGACACGTACCTGTGCGTGCTCCCGCTGTTCCACTCGTTCGGGCAGACCGTGATCCAGAACACCGCCTGCGCGTTCGGTGGCACGGTCGTCATGCTGCCGCGCTTCGATGCCCGCGCCGCGCTGGACCTGATGCTGAAGACGGGGGTGACGTTCTTCGCCGGCGTACCGACCATGTACTGGGCCCTCCTGGGCGCGCTCGACGACGGCGTCGACATCTCCTCGATCGCGAAGAACCTCCGGGTCGCCGTCTCCGGCGGTGCCGCCCTGCCGGTGGAGGTCCACAAGAACGTCGAGAAGAGGTTCGGCGTGACGATCCTCGAGGGGTACGGGCTGTCCGAGACCTCGCCCGTCGCGAGCTTCAGCGTGTACGGGGAACCGGCCCGGGTCGGGTCGATCGGGCTGCCGATCCCGGGTGTCGAGATGAAGCTGATCGATCCGATCGGCTGGTCGGAGCTCGCGGACTCACCCGACACGGTCGGCGAGATCGCGATCAAGGGCCACAACGTCATGAAGGGCTACTACAAGCGGCCCGACGCGACGGCGGAGGCCATCCACGACGGGTGGTTCCGCACGGGCGACCTCGGGCGCCGCGACGAGGACGGCTGGTACTACATCGTCGACCGGTCCAAGGACATGATCAACCGCGGTGGCTACAACGTGTACCCCCGTGAGATCGAGGAGGTCCTCCTCACCCACCCGGCGGTCTCACTCGCCGCGGTGATCGGGGTACCGGACGAGCGGTACGGCGAGGAGGTCAAGGCGTTCGTCATTCTCGAGAAGGGCGCCTCGGTCAGCCCCGCCGAGCTGATCGCCTGGGCCAAGGAGCAGATGGCCGCGTACAAGTACCCGCGGATGGTCGAGGTCGTCGAGTCGCTGCCGACGACGGCGACCGGGAAGATCCTCAAGCGCAAGCTCAGGTGACCCGCACCCGCATCGCGGGCTCGTCGCGGGCGAAGCCGCCCTGAGGCCCGGTCGCTTGCCGCGGTCGACCTCGTGCCCTAGCGTCGCCGCAGCGCCGGACGGGCCGACGCGGGACGGAGGACCAGGTGCTGCACGACGCGTCGGCAGTGCTGCCGGGGATGCCACTGGGCGACCTGCCGCTCGATCCCCGGACGCAGGTGCTCGTGATCCGGGCGCAGGTCGGCCCGCTGACGGCCCTGCACCATGCCCCCGACGGTCCGCCGACCGGCACCGTGCTGATCGTCCCGGGGTTCACCGGCAGCAAGGAGGACCACCGGCTGCTGCTGCCCGAGCTGGCCCGACGCGGCTGGGACGCGTGGTCGTTCTCGCAGCGCGGGCAGGGGGACTCCTCCGGTCCGGACTCGCTCGCGTCCTACGGGATGGACCTGCTGGCCGGAGACGTCGAGGAGGTCGCGCAGGCCGTTCTCGGAGGGGCCGGCGGGCGTCTCCATCTGATCGGTCACAGCTTCGGCGGGCTGGTCGCGCGGGCGGCAGCGATCGCCTACCCGGAGCGGTTCGCCTCGCTGACGCTGCTGTGCTCGGGCCCGCACGGGTGGGTGGGTCGCAACGCCGACGACCGCGCCGCGCTGCTCGCCAACCCGCACATCGACCTGTGGCGGCTCCGGAACCCCCAGCGCGCCCACCTGGACGACCTCGACCTCTCCCCGGACGACGCGTTCCTCCGGCTTCGCGCCGAGCTCACCCACCCGGACCAGCTCGTCGCCGCGATAGACCACCTGGCCGACCCCACCGACCGGACCGCCGAGCTCGCTGCGACCGGCCTACCGACCGCCGTCGTGCACGGCGAGAACGACGACGCGTGGCCCCAGGACTGGCAGCGGACGATGGCGGCTCGGCTCGGTGTGCCGGTGCGCGTCGTACCCGCCACCGGCCACTGCCCCAACGAGGAGGCCCCGGTGGTCACGGCGCAGATCCTCGACGAGCTCCTCAGGGCCTGACCAGCGGGCCCAACGCCTCGCAGGCCATCGCGACGACCCCGGGCACGTGCCCGTTGGCGACCAGGTTGAAGACGAAGCCGTCGACGCCCGCGTCGAGCACCCGGGTCTTCACCTGATCCGCGACCTCGTCCGGCGAGCCGACGAAGTGCCGGTCGGTGGCGAGCCGGCGGGTGGCGTCGTCCATCGTGTCCAGGTCGATGCCGCGCGAGGCGAGCATCTCGGTGTGCATCCGGCGTGCGGCATCGCCGTCCTCGTCGACGATCACGAAGCCGAGGAAGCTGGTCTCCAGCGTCGAGCGGTCCCGCCCCTCCTCGTCGCACCGCTCCGCGAGCGCGTCGAGCTTGCGCGGCACGTCCGAGGCGTTGCAGATCAGGTTGAGGTGGTTCGCGTGCCGCGCCGCGTAGCGGAACGTCTTCTTCTCCCCACCGCCGCCGATCAGCAGTGGCAGGTCGTCGCGCAGGCGGGGTTCGTTGATCGCGTGCTCGGTGCGGTACCAGTCGCCGGAGACGGTGGGACGCTCACCGCGCAGCATCGGGAGGATGATCCCGAGCGCCTCCTCGAGGCGGTGGAACCGATCGGTGAACGTGCCGAACTCGAAGCCGAGCTGCTGGTGCTCGAGCTCGAACCAGCCGGCGCCGAGACCGAGGACCGCGCGTCCGCCGCTCACCAGGTCGAGCGTGGTGACGGCCTTGGCCAGCAGCGTCGGGTTCCGGTAGGTGTTCCCGGTCACGAGCGTCGACAGCTGCACGCGTTCGGTGGCCGTCGCGAGCGCCCCGAGCAGCGTGTACGCCTCGAGCATCGGATCGTCCGGGTCGCCGATGCCAGGTAGCTGGTAGAAGTGGTCCATCACGAACACGGCGTCCGCGCCGGCGGCCTCGGCCTCGCGTGCCTGCCGGATGACGGTCGGCACGATCTCGGCAGGGACCCGACCGGGGTAGGTGAAGTTGGGGATCTGGTAGCCCAGGCGGATGGTCATGCCGTCGAGCCTAGGTCGGCCGGTCCGCGGTGCACCAGTCACCGTTCCGCGAGAGTGTCCACACCGAGCGCAACGACTGACCGAAGCGGACGATGAGGAGTGGAGGTGGCCGCCATGTACATCTGGGGTGTCGTCCTCGCGCTCGTGGTGCTGCTCGTCGCGATGGCCATTCGCATCATCAAGCAGTACGAGCGCGGAGTCCTGTTCCGGTTCGGTCGGGTGCGGGACACGCTCGAGCCCGGCTTCCGGCTGATCATCCCGATCGTCGACGTGCTCCATCGGGTATCTCTGCGGATCGTCACGTTGCCGATCCAGTCGCAGGGCATCATCACCCGGGACAACGTCAGCGTCGGGGTGGCCGCGGTCGCCTACTTCCGGGTGATCGACCCGGTGAAGTCGGTCGTCGCGATCGAGGACGTGAGCGCCGCGATCGACCAGATCGCCCAGACCACGCTGCGCAAGGTCGTCGGTCAGCACACCCTTGACGAGACGTTGTCGGAGACGGACCGGATCAACCTGGACATCCGCGAGATCCTCGACGTCATCACGCTCGCCTGGGGGGTCGAGGTCACCCTGGTCGAGCTGAGGGACATCCAGCTGCCCGACACCATGAAACGGGCGATGGCCAGACAGGCCGAGGCCGAGCGGGAGAAGCGCGCGAAGATCATCGCCGCCGAGGGGGAGCATCTCGCAGCGGCCGCGCTGGGAGAGGCCTCGGACATCATGATGGCGCACCCGTTGGCGCTCCAGCTGCGCAACCTGCAGAGCCTCGTCGAGATCGGCGTCGACAAGAACACCACCGTGGTGTTCCCGTCGCCGATCATGACGACGATCGCGGAGCTGAACGCGTTCATCGCCCGCGAGTCCGCGGCGGGCGATGCCAAGGCCTCGAGCTGACGTCCGCGTGCGGCGCGTCGCCGCCCGGTGAGGCCTGCTGGATCTGGACGAGGCTCGGACCCGGGGATCGCGACCAGGCGCCGGTCCCGCCCTCAGGTCGCGAGGTCGGATTCTGCGACCACGCGAAGAGCCTGTGCCGCGATGGTCAGAGCCGGGTTCATCGCGGCAGAGGAAGGGAAGAAGCTCGAGTCGAGCACCCACAGGTTCTCGACGTCGTGGGCACGGCAGTAGGGGTCGAGGACCGAGCGTTCCGGATCATGACCAGCCACGAGCGTCCCGCACATGTGGCTGTTCATGCTGATGTCGAACGGCTGGGTCGCGACGACGTCGTACCCCGCCGCTCGCATCAGGCGTGTGGCCTTGCGGTGGAGCATGCGGTGGGTCGAGGTGCCGACCGCCCGACGGGTGACCTTGATCGTCCCGTCGTCGGTGAGGGTGACCCGGTTGTCCGCACTCGGCAGGTCCTCCGTCATCACCAGCCACTCGACGCTGCGGGCGGCGACCTGGTCGAGGATCGGCAGCGGCACCCGGGTGGCCCAGCTCTTCATCATGACGCCCTGGACCTTGCCCAGGAGCTGCACGGTGCCCAGCGGCCTGC
Organism: Cellulomonadaceae bacterium; assembly: GCA_035531255.1. Lineage (GTDB taxonomy): Bacteria > Actinomycetota > Actinomycetes > Actinomycetales > Cellulomonadaceae > JAJDFX01. The sequence continues at coordinate 2,937 of DATKTF010000063.1, read as the reverse complement.
CGTCTCCGCCGTCGTGGTACCAGTCGTTGATCTGGAGGGTCTTCTGGAACACGACATCGTTGCGACGGTCGAGGTCGATCGCCGCGATGTGGGCGTTGTTGTGCATCATGAAGTTGCGTCCGACCTGGTCGCTGGAGTTCGCCAGACCGCCGGGATGGTCGGCGCTTCGGGACGCGAGCAGCAGCGCGGCGGAGTTCGCGGCGCCCGCGGCGATCACGTACCTCTCGGCGACGATCCGCACCGGACCGTAGGGGCCCTCGGCCTCGAGGTGGCTCACCTGCCCTGGCGTGGAGTCGGTGGCGACCCGGGTGACCCGGACGCCGGTGAGCAGCCGGACATGGCCGGTCTCGAGGGCCGGCTGGATCGCACAGACGTCGGAGTCGCTCTTGGCGTCCACCCGGCACGGGAAGCCGTCGCACGTCGCGCACCGGATGCAGGAACCGAACGGCCGCAGGTCGATGCCCATGCACGTGGGCGAGGTGGTTGCGCCCGCCGCGTGGAGCCGGTCGGCGAGCTGGGCGACGTACGGCTCGTCGGGGACCGCCGGGAAGGGGAACGGCTCGCTCCGCCACGGCTCGCTCGGGTCCTCACCGTGCCGGCCATGGACCCGGAACAGGCGTTCCGCCGCGAGGTAGTACGGCTCGAGGTCGGCATAGGTGAACGGCCACGCGGGCGAGATCCCCTCATGGTGCTCGACGGTCCCGAAGTCGCTCTCCCGGAATCGCGGGAGGCTCGCTCCGTACACCTTGGTGTTCCCGCCGACGACGTAGTGGACGCCGGGGCTGAAGGGTCGCCCCGCGCCGTCCAGCCACGTCTCGGAGGGCTTGTACCGGCGATTCAGGAACACCTCGCGCGGTGAGACGTTGGCCGCCTCCCTGGGCAGGTGCTCACCCCGCTCGACCAGGAGCACATCGACACCTCGCTGCGCGAGGGCCCACGCGGTGGTCCCGCCGCCCATGCCAGACCCGACCACCACGACAGATGCCTTGAGCGTCTCAACGGCCATCTCTGCTCCTGTTAATCGATTAATACATCGCGATCGAGCGTAGGCTCCACGAGCCGAGAAGTCGAGAGATTCATGGCAGCGCATCGACCTCGATGCTTGTAGATGCTTAACATCGTTGATAGCTTCGTGGCCATGAGCCGTGGCGAGAGACAGTCGCTAGCCACGGTGGCGCGTGCACTCAACGTCTCCACGGCCTCGGTCTCCAACGCGTTCAATCGACCTGAGCGGGTGTCGGGCGAGCTTCGGTCGCGCGTGCTCGAGCATGCGCGACGCGTGGGCTACGCCGGTCCGGACCCGGCGGCGCGGCAGCTGCGACGAGGCCGCACGGACGTCGTGGGCCTCGTCTTCACCGACGACCTGGCGTTCGCGTTCGAAGACCAGGCGTCGGTGGTCTTCCTGGCCGGGGTCGCGGAGGCCTGCGGCGCCAGCGGCCGGAACCTGCTGATGCTCGCGGCCGGGACGCCGTCCGCAGGTTCGACCCGCGGGACGTCGGGGGGCCCGATCACCGCGGCCGCGGCAGTGGACGGCCTGATCGTCTACAGCGTCCCCGATGCCGACCCCCACCTGGCCGCTGCGGTCGAGCGCGGGCTTCCGGTGGTGGTCGTCGACCAACCTCGCGACCACCCCCACGCGGACTGGGTCGGGCTGGACGACAGGGCGGCGGCCCGCGACCTGGCTCGGCACGTCGTCGAGCTGGGTCACCGGCGCATCGGTGTGATCTGCACCCGGCTGGGAACCACGCGCTACAACGGCCCGGCCAGTCAGGAGCGCCGACTCTCCGCGACCTACGCGGTCCAGCGCGAACGGCTCGCCGGGCTGTTCGAGGGATTCGCCGAGGTCGGCATCGGCGAGGGCGACGTCGAGGTGGAGGAGCGGTTCCTCGCATCGAGGGCCTCGGGAGGCGAAGGGCTGGATGCGATCCTGTCTCGCCGGCCCGATGTCACGGCCATCTGCTGTCTCGCCGACGTGCTCGCCCTGGGAGTGCTGGACGCGGCGGGACGCCGCGGGCTGCGGGTGGCGCAGGACCTGACGGTCACGGGATTCGACGACCTCCCGGAATCGGCGGACGCCGGACTGACGACAGTTCACCAGCCCCTGGGGCTCAAGGGGCGCGAGGCGGGAAGGCTGCTCCTGGAACGGCTCGCCGAGGCGGCCCCCGGCCGCGCCGTGTCCGGACGCCATCCCCGCCGGGTGCTCCTGCCCGCGATCATCCAGGTGCGCCGGAGCTCCGGACCGGTGACCGAGCGATCGACCAGCTGACCAGGACCCGACTCACGAAGGGCACGTCCGACCATGCACTTTCTCAGCACCATCACCGGTTCGTTCGCGATGCCCGCAGACGAGAACCCGACCGTGGCCATGGTGACGGCCGCCTACGCCCACCACGGGATCGATGCCGTCTACCTCAACTGCGAGGTCGCACCGGAATCGCTCGGAGCAGCGGTGAACGGTGCCCGGGCCATGGGGTGGGTCGGTTTCAACTGCTCGATCCCTCACAAGATCGCCGTCATCGCTCACCTCGACCGGCTCGCTCCCTCCGCGGAGATCATCGGTGCGGTCAACTGCGTCGTCCGCGACGGTCGCGAGCTCGTGGGCCACAACGTCGACGGCCAGGGATTTCTGACCTCGGTGCGCACGGTGATCGATCCTGCGGGCGCCCGCGTGGCCGTGCTCGGCTCCGGTGGCGCTGCGCGTGCGATCGCGGTCGAGCTCGCCCTTGCCGGGGCGGCGGAGATCCAGGTGGTCGGGATCCGGCCCGAGCCGGGGAAGGCTCTCGCCCAGCTCGTGACGGACCGGACCCCGGCAATCGGCCGATACGTCCCGTGGCAGGGCAGATGGGCTGTCCCTGCCGGGGTGGACCTCCTGGTCAACGCCACGCCGGTCGGCCTGTTCCCCGACGTCACCGCGCTGCCCGCGATCGACCTGGACTC
>DATKTF010000062.1:0-3932 GCA_035531255.1 Cellulomonadaceae bacterium | reverse complement strand
CGACGCGTTCGACACCCTGTGGACCGCTCTCGAGGCGCTGACCCGCGTGATGGCGCCGCTCGCTCCACTGGTGACCGAGGAGATCTGGCGAGGGTTGACCGGCGCGCGCAGCGTGCACCTGACCGACTGGCCGGCGATCGGAACCGGTGGGCCCGACGCCGTGCTCGCGGGCGACCACGAGCTCGTCGCCGCGATGGATCGCGTCCGCGAGATCGTCTCGGTCGCGCTCGGTCTCCGCAAGGCGAACGGCTTGCGGGTGCGTCAGCCGTTGCGCGCGCTCTCGGTCGCGACCGACGACCCGGCCGCGGTCGAGCCGTACCGCGCGCTCGTCGCTGCCGAGCTCAACGTGAAGTCGGTCGAGCTCGTGGCGCTCGCCGACGGCGCGGCCGAACGCTTCGGCGTGACGTCCCGACTCGCGGTCAATGCCCGCGCCGTCGGTCCCCGGCTCGGCAAGCGGGTGCAGGACGTCATCCGGGCAGCGAAGGCAGGGGAGTGGTCGGCAACCCCGCAGGGTGGTGTCGTCGTGCGGACCGCGGACGGTGAGGTGACGCTCCACGAGGGAGAGTTCGAGCTCACGACGGTCATCGACGGTGCCGGCACCGAGGTGGGTCGCGACGTGGCCGCGGCGGTGCTGGGCGACTCGGGCTTCGTGGTGCTCGACCTCGTCCTCGATGAGGCGCTCCGCGCCGAGGGTCTGGCGCGCGATGCCGTGCGCGTGGTCCAGGACTCCCGCAAGGCCGCGGACCTGCACGTGAGCGACCGGATCCGGTTGCGGCTCGTGGTCCCGGGCGACTGGGTCGCCGCGATGGAGGAGCATCGCGGTCTGATCGCGCGCGAGACGCTCGCCGACGACGTCGCGGTGATCGGCTCGGACGTCGACGCGCCGGCAGCCCAGGTCGAGCGGGTGCTGTCATGAGCGGCGTCGAGCGGCACCGTGGCGCGGGTTCGACGCCCGGCGACGACGGCGCCCGGTCCGCCGCGCGCGAGGTCTACGCCGGCATCCTCGACCGGGCCCCGGAGCACGACTTCGCCCCGACGCTCGATCGGGTGCGCGCGGTGTGCGAGCTGTTGGGCGACCCGCAGCGGGCGTTCCGTGTGGTGCACCTGACGGGCACCAACGGCAAGACCTCGACCTCGCGGATGGTCGAGCGCCTGATCCGGGAGCACGGGCTGCGCACGGGTCGGTTCACGAGCCCGCACCTCACGAGCCCGACCGAACGGATCGCGATCGACGGTGAGCCGATCAGCGACCAGAGGTTCGTCGAGGTCTGGCAGGAGGTCGCGCCGTACGTGCACCTGGTCGACTCCAGGTCGCTCGCCGAGGGCGGTCCGCGGCTGAGCTTCTTCGAGGTGCTCACCGTGATGGCGTTCGCCGCGTTCGCGGACGCGCCGGTCGACGTCGCGATCCTCGAGGTCGGGATGGGCGGCGACTGGGACGCGACGAACGTGGCGGACGGCGACGTCGCCGTGATCTCCCAGATCGCCTACGACCATGAGCGCTGGCTCGGCCACGAGCTCACCGAGATCGCGGGGACCAAGGCGGGGATCATCAAGGACGGGGCTACGGTCGTCCTCGCGGACCAGACGCACGACGTCGAGGGCGTCATCCTCGCAGCGGCCGCGGCGCACGGCGCGCGCGTCGTGCGCGAGGGCGTCGACATCGCCGTGTCGTCGCGGCACGTCGCCGTCGGGGGTCAGCTGCTCTCGCTCCAGGGTCTCGGCGGTCTGTACACCGAGGTGTTCCTCCCGTTGTACGGCGAGCACCAGGCCCACAACGCGCTGCTGGCCCTCGTCGCGTGCGAGGCGCTCCTGAACCAGGGCGCCGCTCTCGACGGCGACGTGGTCGGTGCGGCGTTCGCGGACGTGACGTCGCCCGGTCGCCTCGAGGTGGTGCGCACGAGCCCGACGATCCTCGTCGACGCCGCTCACAACCCGGCCGGCATCGCCGCCCTGGTCGCGGCGGTCGAGGAGGCGTTCGACTTCACGAGGCTGGTGGCCGTGGTCGGCGTGCTGGCGGACAAGGACGCGGTCGGGATCCTCGCCGGTCTCGAGCCGCTCGTGGCCGAGATCGTCGTGACGACCTCGAGCTCGGAGCGGGCGATGTCGGTCGAGGACCTCGCCGAGGTCGCGTACGACGTCTTCGGCGAGGACCGGGTGCACATCGCCGACCGGCTCGACGCGGCGATCGACGTCGCGGTCGGCCGCGCCGAGAGCGAGGAGCAGTACGGCGCCGGCGTGATCGTCACGGGTTCGATCACGATGGTCGCGGATGTCCGGATCCTCCTCGGTCGAGGCTGAACCAGCCGCCCTGCACATATGTGCAGGGCGGCTGCACTCTCTCCCCTTGACGCCTGCGAAGCCCCAGGTCAGTGTGGATGAGGAGCTGCGGCACCGCAGTGCAGCCCTGATCACACCGTCGTGCAGAAGGGAATCTCCGTGAAGAAGCTCATCAACGACCCCCAGTCCGTCGTCGCCGAGTCGGTCGAGGGTTTCGGCCTCGCCCACGCAGACGTCGTCGAGATCCACACCGAACCGCTCTACGTCCTCCGGGCCGGCGGAGCGGTCACCGGGAAGGTCGGGCTGGTCTCCGGCGGTGGCAGCGGTCACGAGCCCCTGCACGCCGGCTTCGTCGGTCACGGCATGCTCGACGCCGCCGTGCCCGGTGCCGTGTTCACCTCGCCCACGCCGGACCAGATCGCCCCGGCGCTCATCGCCGCCGACGGTGGTGCCGGCGTCGTCGCGATCGTGAAGAACTACACCGGCGACGTCCTCAACTTCGAGACCGCCGCCGAGCTCGCCGACGCCGAGGGCACGCAGGTGCGCTCGGTGATCGTCAACGACGACGTGGCGGTCGAGGACTCGCTCTACACGGCGGGCAGACGCGGGGTCGCTGGCACGGTCGCGGTCGAGAAGATCGCCGGTGCGGCTGCCGCACGCGGCGCCGACCTCGACGCCGTCGTCGCGGTCGCCGAGAAGGTGATCGCCAACGTGCGGACGATGGGCGTCGCACTCAGCGCGTGCACCGTCCCGCACGCCGGTCGCCCGAGCTTCGACCTCACCGACGAGGAGATCGAGATCGGCATCGGCATCCACGGCGAACCCGGGCGGCACCGGATCGCGGCAGCCCCGGCCGACGCGATCACCGAGATGCTGCTGACCCCGGTGGCCGAGGACCTCGCCCTGACGAGCGGCGAGAAGGTCCTGCTCCTCGTCAACGGCATGGGCGGCACGCCGCTGTCCGAGCTGTACATCGTCTACCGGCAGGCGCGCAGGCTCCTCGAGGCACGCGGCGTCGAGGTCAGCAGGTCGCTCGTCGGCAACTACGTGACGTCCCTCGAGATGCAGGGCGCCTCGGTCACGGTCCTGCGACTCGACGACGAACTCACGACGCTGTGGGACGCGCCGGTGCACACTGCCGCTCTACGGTGGTGACCGTCAGTTCCCTGAGCCTCGAGCAAGGAGAGTTCGCATGACGCTGGGACCCGAGTGGGCTCTTGACTGGACCCGCCTGACCGCACAGGTGATGACGGAGCATCGGGCCGAGCTCATCGAGCTCGACAGACAGATCGGCGACGGCGACCACGGCGAGAACATGTTCCGCGGGTTCTCGGCCGTGGTCGCCAAGCTCGACGCCCTGGCAGAGCCGCCGACCACGGTGGGCGACGTGCTCAAGCTCGTCGCCACGACGCTCATGTCCACGGTCGGCGGCGCGGCGGGACCCCTGTACGGGACGGCGTACCTCCGCGCGGCGAAGGTGACCATGGTCGACGACCTCGACGGCGCGGGGATGGTCGCGATGCTCGAGGCCGGGCTCGAGGGGATCGTGGTGCGTGGCAAGGCGAACCCGGGGGAGAAGACCATGGTCGACGCCTGGACGCCGGCCGTCGCCGCAGCCGTCGCGGCCGCGCGCGACGGGTCGACGCCGGCTGAGG
>DATKTF010000061.1:0-11362 GCA_035531255.1 Cellulomonadaceae bacterium | reverse complement strand
GAGCGGCCACGACCACGCCGAGCAGGCACGCGGCGAGCCCGAGCACCACCGTCGCCGCCGCATACGTCAGTGCGATCCCCACCGATCCACGCGCCACGAGCTGCTCGATGTCGAGGGCCAGGCTGCTGAACGTCGTGAAGCCGCCGAGCACGCCCGTGCCGAGCGCGAGGCGCGCGCGACGTCCCCGCGCGCTCTCACGCCCGCGTCGCAGCAGCGCCTCGAGAAGTGCGCCGAGGAGGAACGAGCCGACGACGTTCTCGGTGAACGTCGCCATCGGCCAGCCGCCGTGCGACGGCAGCGCCGTGGTCAGCAGGTACCGCCCGGTCGTCCCGACCATCCCACCGACGAAGACGAGACCGACCAGCGTCGGTTCGAGGTGGTGCGGCCTGCTCACACGTGCTCCTCACGCTCGGCGGACAGGATCGTGACCGGGCGGTGCTGGGTATGGGCGAGCCGACCGGCCACGGAGCCACCCACGAGCTCGTTCATCCATCCGGACAGTCCGTGACGCCGCGGACCGACCGCGATCAACGAGGCGTCGTGGTCGACGGCGACCGCGCTCAGCGCCCGCGCCGTCTCGCCCACCGTGTACACGAACAGCCACGGGACGTCCACGCCGTCGAGGTGCTCCTTGAGCTGGTGGTTCATGTCCTTCTCGACGCGGAGGCGGTGACCGTCGTCGTCCTGGTCGGGATCCAGGGGTGTCGTCATCACCGTCCCGTCCGGCTCCTCGCCGACGAACGTGCGGCTCGCGTCGACCCACACGCACACCAGCCCGACCCCCATCGCCTTCGCCAGCTCCGCCGCCTGACGCACCGTCGCCGCGCTCTGGCCGGGGACGACCCCGACGAGCACCGGGTGGTCGGCAGGCGGCTCAGCACCGTGCCAGCGATGGGGGCGCGACCGGCTCATGAGGACGCACACCCTGCCGGGGCGACGACGGGCACCGCAGGCGCCGCCGACATCGCCGGTACTGCCAGCCCAGCCGGGGGTGTCGGCTCCTTCAGCATCGCGGTGGATCGACCTGCGGGCATGGTCCTCCTGTCCGTCGGGACAGGAACCATCAGCCGTCGCGGCGGTTCGGGCCGTCGGGCCCTGGCGGGATCCATCGCCGGACCGACCCTACCCTGCCGGTCGGCCCCGCCCGCACGCGGGTTCACGCATGCAGCTCGTCGCCCAGCCCGACGGGAAGACGCCCGCGCGCGTGCGGTCCCCGCTGGACCGGGACGACGGGGCCGTCGATCGACGGCCACCGCGCCGCGATGTCGAGCACGAGCCCGGGGAGCTCGTCGGCAGGCACCGGCCGACCCAGTCCGAACCCCTGCAGCGCGAAGCACGCCATCTGCTGCAGGACGCGCATGGTCGCGTGGTCCTCGACGCCCTCCGCGACGACGTCCAGGCCGAGGTTGCGCGCAAGATCGATCGTCGATCGCACGATCATCGCGCTCGCGTCGTTGCGGACCAGGTCCGTCACGAAGGACCTGTCGATCTTGAGCCGACCGACGGGCAGCTGCTGCAGGTACGCGAGGGACGAGTACCCGGTCCCGTAGTCGTCGACGGAGATCTGGACGCCGAGGCGGGCGAGCCCCGACAGCACCTCGATCGAGCTCACCGGATCCACCATCGCGATCGTCTCGGTGACCTCGAGCTCGAGGCGCGACGCGTCGACGCCGTGCCGGGCGAGAGCCGCGCGGACGTCCTCCACGAGGTGCTGATCCAGGAGGTCCCGGACCGAGAGGTTCACCGAGACGTTCAGCTCGAGCCCGTCGCGCCCCCACCGAGCGCACTGGTCGAGGCTGCGATCGAGGACGAACAGCGTCACCGAGCGGATGAGACCCGTGCTCTCGGCCGCCGGGATGAACGCCGCCGGACCGAGGAGCCCGTGCTCCGGGTGCTGCCAGCGGACGAGCGCCTCGACCCCGATCACGCGACCGCTCGTCGCCTCGACCTGAGGCTGGTAGTGGACCACGAGCTGGTCGTCGTCAAGGGCGTGCGGCAGCTCGGCCATGAGGACAGGAGCGAGTACCCCCTCGCGGTCCATCGACGGCGCGTACCGCGCCACCCGGCCGGGACTGGTCCGCGCGAACGCCAGGGCGAGATCCGCGCGTCGGAGCAGGTCGAGAGCGGTGCGCCCGTCCTCGCCTGCGACCACGTAGCCCACGCTGCAGTCGATCGTCAGCCGCACGTCCGAGACCTGGAACGGCTGGTCGACGAGCTGACGCAGGCCCACCGCGAGCGCGGAGGCGACGACCGTCGGATCGCCCGGGACGAGGACACCGAAGACGTCGCCCCCCAGCCGCGCGACGCAGCCGCCGGCCGCCACCGTGCCCGCGAGGCGCGTCGCGACGGCACGGAGCAGCTCGTCGCCCGTCCGGTGGCCGAGGGTGTCGTTCAGCTCGCCGAACCGCTCGATCCCCACGTACAGCACGACCGCCTGCGCGCCGGCCGCCTGCTCCGTGTCGTCGACGACGTCCGTGAGCCGCGCGACGAAGTGGTGGGAATTGTCGGCACCGGTGAGGAAGTCCGTCGACGCGAGTCGTGCGAGCCTGACCGACTGGCTCCGCATCGTGGTGAGGAGACCGCCGGCGCGGACGGCGACGAGCACCATCAGGGTCACGCGGAAACCTGCGACCCGCTCGAGGTGCAGGCTCAGGTGGAACAGGTCGGCGAGCGCCGCGCTCAGCGGCAGCACGAGGATCGCGGCTCCGACCACCATGACGCGCGTGTACGGGATCGCCGACACCGGACCGGCCGCCGGCGTGCGGAACCGCGCCATCGCCGGGTGCAGAGCCGCCGCGGCCAGCAGCGCGTGCCCGACGATCCACCCTGCGTCGAGGAACCGTACCCCGGCCGCGACCCCGAGCACGTACGGTGCCGCAGGGACGGCGAGGTCGGCGACGACGAACACGGCCCCCGCCGCGAGCAGCAGCCGGGTGGACGCGTTGCGCACCCGCACGGCGCGGCTCACGCGCAGGAGCTGGAGAAGGAGCACGAGGTCGCCCACGGGGTAGGCCGTGCCGACGAGCCGCGCGGCGAGCGTCCCCTGCGCTGCAGTCCACGTCGGGGAGACGACCAGGACCCAGAGGATCATGCACGCGGTCGTGCCGACGATCGACGCGTCGAGGACGGCGTCGACCCGCAGGCGCCACCGGCCACCCGTGACCACGAGGAACAGCGCCGCGAACAGCAACGGGTAGGCCGCGAGGAAGAAGGCGTCGGCGACCGACGGGTAGGCGTCCGCCCGGTGCGCCGACACCGCGAGGATCAGCTGGCCGGTGGCGCTCGAGCCGAGCCCGGCCGCGAGCAGGTACCACGCGACCGGGACGGGTGGCCTGTTGACCCGCACCCCGACCACCGTCGCAGCCACGGACGCCGCCACGAGCGCGAACACCGCGATGGCACGCCACGGACCGTCCTGCGCGACCGCCACGAGGGCAGCCGCGGCCACGGACGCGATCAGGTAGGCGCGCCAGGTCGCCGTCACGCTCTCTCCACCGTGGACCTATCGGCGTCGCACCTGCCGGGCTTGAGCGGCTCCGGCCCATTCCCGCGCGCAGCCGACGGACGACGCCGCAGGTCAGCACCGCGTCGACCGACGTCCGGACGGCGCGATCCCGGATCAGGACCGGGCGGGCTCCGCGAACCGGCGCTTCCAGACGAGGACGGAGCCGACCCAGGTGAGCACGAACACGACGACCGTGACGAGCCCGATCCGGTTCATGTCGAGCGACCCGAGAGCCGACCACGGCGCCCGGTCGCCCCACCCCGCCCTGTCCGCGATCAGCTGGACCGTCTCGACCGTCGCGATGACGCCCGCGAGCAGCACCGAGAGCCCCGTCAGGGTGATGTTGTAGAAGATCCGACGCAACGGGTTCCCGGTCGCCCACCCGTACGCCCGCGTCATCACGACGCCGTCCGTCGTGTCCCAGAGCGTCATGCCGGCAGCGAACATCAACGGCAGCGCGACGATCGCCCAGGGAGACAGCTCCCCGTCCGCGGCCGACCCCGCCGCGAGCCCGATGGCGCCGATCTGCGTGGCGGTGTCGAACCCGAGACCGAACAGCAGGCCGACGGCGTACACCTGCCAGGAGTGGGCGATCATCCGGTCGTAGCGGCCGCGGAAGATCCTGTTGAGGAGCCCGCGACGAGCCAGGAGGTCCGCGAGCTCCGCCTCGTCGTGCACGCCCTGCCGCGCGGCGCGCCAGGTCCGCACGAGACCGACGAGCACCACCCCGTTGAGTGCCGCCAGCACGTACAGGAAGGTCGCGGACACCAGGACACCGATCATCCCGCCGAGGTCCGCGAAGCCGGACTGGAAGCGGACGGCGGCCTGCGCCGCGAACGCGACGACGAGGGACAGCGCGAGCACCACGGAGGAGTGGCCGAGAGAGAACGCGAGGCCGACGCCGAGCGGAAGCTTGCCCTTCTGCATGAGGTAGCGGGTCGTGTCGTCGATCGCCGCGACGTGGTCCGCGTCGAACGCGTGCCGCACCCCGAGCAGGTAGGCCGTCAATCCGGCACCTGCGTAGACCGCCGACGTCCCGGCCGACGAACCCAGCTGCAGACGCCCCCCGTAGTGGAAGAAGAGTCCGAACCCGAGCACGTGGAGCACGAGGACGACGCCGTACAACGGCGCCAACCGCGCGACGCCGAGAGCGCGCCGCTCCGTCAGTGTCCCCGGGTCGCTGCTCCGCACCGCGCGGTCCTCCTCGCTCTCGTCACGACAGCACGCTGGCCGGCGCGGAGTACGCCTGTGCGTTGACCGCGGCGAGCTGCTGCGCCGACCGACGTCGCAGCTCCGCGACCCGGCGGGCGTCCAGGCTCTCGCACACCCAGTCCCAGTGCATCGAACACCAGGACCCCGCCCGGAGATTCCCGGCCAGTCCCAGCCCCCCCGTGGTGGCGAGGACCTGCTCGACCCGGGGTGCCCCCTCGCGCAGCAGCCGACCGTCCCACTCGAGCGGTCGTGACAGGACCAGCGCATGATCGCCCGCGACCTCGACGACCTTCCCCCACCGCACCCGGCACCGGTCGAGCACGCGCAACGGTTCGTCGTGGCGACCTTCACGGAGCAGACCGAGCCACGGGTAGACGCCGAAGACGTGGAAGCTGTGGTGCGGACGAGCGTCGGGGATCTCCGCCGCCAACCTCGACCACGACGCGCCGGCACGACGACGGAACCGGTCGTCGAGTGAACGGCCGGTCATCCCGGTCGGGACATGGTCGAGCAAGGCGTTTCCCACCCAGTACGCCTCGACGACACGCGCGTCGAGCGGGTCGCCGATCCCGTTCGCCTCGGCGATGAGCTCGAGGTACGGCCACGCACCCTCGAACCCCCGCGCGAGTCGCCGCAGGTCGCCGTCCTCCTGGCCGGCACTCGCGTGCTCGAGCAGCGCCTGAGGCGAGTCGGGGCCGCAGTATCCCAGCGCGTTGGGCGGGTATGCGTACCGTGCGAAGAGCAGGGCCCCGCCGGCAGCGGGGTCAGCTCGCACGGGCACGACGCCACCTACGCCGCGGTGGCGTCCGCGACGAGGTCCCGCGACCGCCACATGTGCCTCGAGAGCACCACCCCACCGACGAGCAGCGCCAGCAGCCAGACCAGCTGCGGCCCGAGCGCCGCACCCTGGACCGCGGCACCGAGAGCAGCCGTCACGATCGCCCCGAGGACGAGCACCGCCGTGACGTCGACCGCCTGGGCGCGGGCCAGCGCCGAGAACCACGTCCCGACGTAGGCCGCGAGGATCACCCCGGTGAGCAGCACCCACGCCCACTGGGTCCCCGTCATGGACACGAGGGCGCCGGCCTGCCCGCGGACGACGGCCCAGGCGATCAGCACCACCGACCCGATCGACATCCGTGCGACCCCGACGGTCCAGGACGACACACCACGGAGCAACCGCTTGGCGATCACGACCTCGACGGCCCACATCAACGTCGCCCCGAGGATCATCAGCTCGCCCGATCCCAGCGCGGTCGTGACGCCCCCGATCAGGCCGATCTGCCCCACGACCAAGAGCACGATCGCCACCACGTGAGCGGCCGAGAGCCGTTCGCCGAGCAGCGGCACCGCGAGAGCCGCGACCCACACGACGAGCGTCTTGTGGATGAACGCCGACTGACCGGACGACGCCCGGGCCAGCCCCTCGAAGAAGAGCAGGAACGGCACGCTGCCGCCGACCACCCCGATCACGGCGAGGGTGAGCCACTGCCGTGGACCGACGGGACGCGTCAGCCGTGCGCCCGCGCGGCGACCGAGGCCGACGACCACGAGCAGCACGACGGCGGCGACGACGTTCTTGGCGGTGGTGTACAAGGACGCACTCGCGAACGCGCGCACACCATAGCTGTTGAGGAACACCGCGAAGCCGCTGATCACGGCGGTGCTGAGCGCCAGGAGGAGTCCTGTGCGGCGGTTGCTGGTCATGCGGATCCCTTCATCGGTGGGTCAGGGGTGGGTCCCGGCGTCGCCTCGCGCAGCTCGAGGGCCTCGCGGGCCTCGTCGGGCTCGAGCCGGGACAGGGCGAACCCGGAATGGACGACGACCCAGTCACCCGGGCGCACCGGTTCGTCGAGCGTGATCAGTGAGAGCTCGAGCACCCGGGTGGTCCCCCGCGCCACTGCCTCGCGGCCGGGCCCGACCGTGACGATCTGGGCGATCTCACCGAGACACATCGACGGTCACCTCAGGCTCGCCGGTCGGGGTGAGGGGGCCCGCCACTGCACCGACCACCGCACCCACGGCGGCGTCCAGCACCTTGTGGACGGCCGGCGACAGCGGGGCTCCGTGCTCGAACGCGGACGACTCGACGCCGACCAGGACGAGCCGGGCCGGGAGCCGGCGCAGGGCACGACCGAGCTCGACGGCAGCCGCCAGCCCGAACGCGTGCGTCCCGCCCCGCCCGGTCCTGGCCCATGCCTGGTCCGCGAGCGGCTCCGCATCCGCACCGGTCTCGATGACCACGAGGCCACCCGGCTCCCCGCCCGAGCACACGGCGTCGACGACCACGACCACATCGGCACCGACCCACAGGTCGATCAGGCTCGTCGGGTCCTCGTGCTCGAGGACGGCCACACCGTCGAGCCCGAGGCGGGCGACCCGGCGCGCGACGATCGGACCGACGGCGTCGTCCCCACGGTCGGGGCTGCCGAGGCCGATCACCAGCCGGGTCGCGGTCACGACCGCTCCACCGTCAGGTCGAGGAAGTGCGTCGCGCAGGAGATGCACGGGTCGTAGTTGCGGATGGCCTCCTCGCAGCGGTGCGAGAGGTCGTGGTCGGAGAGCTGCACCCAGTTCTCGGTGAGCGTGCGCAGGTCGGCCTCGATGCTCGGCTGGTTCTGCGACGTCGGGGGGACGATCTGGGCGTCGAGGATCGTGCCGTCCTCGGCGAGACGGTACCGGTGGAACAGCACGCCGCGAGGCGCCTCGGTCGCGCCGAATCCCTCACCGGCACGGGCCGGGACCGGGACCGACGGTGCGACACCGTCCCGCCACCCGTCGATGATCCGCAGGGCCTCGACGAACACCTCGACGAGCTCGACCGACCGCACGATGATCGACCGGAACGGGTTGCGGCACGTCGTCCCGAGTCCGGCCTCACGCGCCGCCGCCTGCGCGAGCGGTGACAACCGGTCGTGGTTGAGCGTGTACCGCGCGAGCGGGCCGACCACGTACGGCAGGTCCTCGCCGTCCAGGTTCGCGTGCAGCGCGTTCGAGTGCGCGACGTGGAACTCGGTGATGTGCGACGGGAAGTCCCGGACGTCGAACGCCGCACCGGACGTCGTCACGACGCTGCCGGTGTCGATCGGGTACCCGTGCTCGGGACGCAGCGAGAGGTAGGTGTACGGCTGCTCCATGTCGGGGAAGTCGAAGGTCGACACGAGGCGGACGGTCGCCAGCGCGTCCTCGAGCCCCTGCGCCAGCGCCGGCCGCAGCGCCTTGAGCTCGGCGATGCTCGGCATCCGGTAGAAGCCGCCGAGCCGCACGTTCACCGGGTGCACCGACCGGCCGCCCACGACGGTCATGAGGTCGTTGCCCGCCTTCTTGAGGCGGAGCCCGCGCTCGACCGCCGCCCCGTGGTCCTTCGCCATCTCGATCGCGCCCGGGTAGCCGAGGAAGTCCGGGGCGTGCAGCAGGTAGATGTGCAGCGCATGGCTCTCGATCCACTCACCGCAGTACAGCAGCCGGCGCATCGCCTGGATGGAGTCCGGCACCGTCACGCCGCACGCGTCCTCGATCGCCATGCACGAGCTGAACTGGTAGGCGACCGGGCAGATGCCGCAGATCCTCGCTGTGATGTCCGGGGGCTCGGTCCAGGCGCGTCCGCGGAGGAACGCCTCGTAGAAGCGCGGCGGCTCGAAGATGCGCAGCTGCACCTCGGTGACCTTGCCGTCGTCGATCTCGATGTGCATCGCCCCTTCGCCCTCGACCCGGGCCAGGGTCCCGACGTGCAGGACCTGGCCGCCGTCGGTCAGCTTGTGACTCATGAGCGCACCTCCTCCTGGAGCGCCGGTTCATGACGCTCGCTCTCGCGCCGGAACGGTTCGGACGCCGCGTTGAACGTCCGGTAGATGCGCATGACCTCGTCTTCCGCCATGCCCAGCGCGAGGAGCCGGTCGGCGAGCGAGGACGTGTTCGGAGAGTCCTGCGGTCCGAAGCACCCGTAGCAGCCGCGTGAGAACGCCGGGCAGATCGCACCGCAGCCGGCCTGGGTGACCGGCCCGAGGCACGGCGTGCCGTTCGCGACCGCCACGCACACCGCACCGCGCCGCTTGCACTCGACGCAGACGCTGTAGGTGGGGATCCGCGGGCGCCGACGCTGGATGTAGGCGGCCAGGACCTCGAGCAGCTGGTGCTTGTCGATCGGGCAGCCCCGCAGCTCGAAGTCGACGCTCACGTGCGCCGAGATCGGCGTGGAGCGCGCGAGCGTCGACAGGTACTCCGGGTGCGCGTAGACGATCGACCGGAACTCGGCGACGTCGCCGAAGTTCCGCAGGGCCTGGATGCCACCGCTCGTCGCGCAGGCCCCGATCGTCACGAGGGTCTTCGAGATCTCCCGGATGTGGCCGATGCGCTCGATCTCGTCGGGCGACGTGACGGAGCCCTCGACGAGGGAGACGTCGTACGGGCCCTCGATCACGGCCCGGGTCGCCTCGGGGAAGTACGCGATCTGCACCTGCCCGGCGAGAGCCATCAGCTCGTCTTCGCAGTTGAGCAGGGTCAGCTGGCAGCCGTCGCACGAGGCGAACTTCCACACGGCCAGCGTGGGCAGAGCGGGTCGAGCCGCCGGAGCGGGCAGGTGGGGCAGGGCAGGCATGGCAGGAAGGGACGTCGACGGGCTCATCTCACAGCTCCCTGGTGGACAGCAGCGGTGCGAGCCGGCTGTAGGGAAGCACCGGTCCGTCGACGCACACGAACAGCTCGCGGAGCTGGCAGTGGCCGCACAGCCCGACACCGCACTTCATGTTGCGTTCCATCGAGAGCCGCACACGGTGCTCGGGCACCCCACGGTCGGTCAGTGCCGCAGCGACGTAGCGCATCATCGTCTCGGGTCCGCAGACCAGGGCCAGTGTGTTACGGGGGTCGAATCCTGCGCGTGGCACGAGCTGCGTGACCAGGCCGACGCGACCGCGCCACGCGTGCTGCCCGTTGTCGACGGTGACCTCGACGATCACGCCGTGATCCTTCGCCCAGGTGCGCAGCTCGTCGCCGAAGAGGATGTCCTCGGGCGTGCGTGCCCCGTAGAGGAGCACGACCCGGTTGTAGCGGTCACGGTGGGCGAGCAGCTCCATCAACGCGGGTCGGAGCGGAGCGAGCCCGATCCCGCCGGCGACGAAGACGACGTCCTTCCCCTCGCCCGCCGTCACGTCCCACGACGTGCCGAACGGTCCCCGGACACCGAGCACCGCCCCGGCCGGCGCGGTGATGAGGGCGTGGGTCACGACACCCACGTCGCGGATCGTGTGCTCGAGAGGTCCGGGCCGGGTCGGGTCACCGCTGATCGAGATCGGCACCTCGCCGACCCCGAACGCGTCGAGCATCGTGAACTGCCCCGCGCGGTACCGGAGCAGCGGGCCGTCGATGGGCTCGAGCTCGAGGGTGAAGGTGTCGCGGGTGTCCTGTCGCGTCCGGGAGATCCGGTACGGGCGCGGCACCATCGGGTCCACGGAACGATCGTCGATCGCCCCGGTGCGACCCGGGTGCTGGTTGTCGATGAGACTGGTCATCTGCCACTCCGGTCCGTCGTCGGGGGTTCAGCTGCCGGCGGCAGCGGGTTGCGGGGTCCAGCGCAGTGCTGCGGCCTCCGCCGTGATGTCGATCGCTGCCGGGCACCAGGTGATGCACCGGCCGCAGCCGACGCACCCGGAGGTGCCGAACTGGTCCACCCAGGCCGCGAGCTTGTGCGTGATCCACTGCCGATAGCGCGATCGGGTCTCGGTCCGGATGCTGCCGCCATGGATGTAGGAGAAGTCCGTGTCGAAGCACGAGTCCCAGACACGTCGGCGCTCGGCGACGTCGCCGGTCAGGTCCGCGACGTCCTCGACCGACGTGCAGAAGCACGTCGGACAGACCAGCGTGCAGTTCGTGCACGCGAGGCACCGCGACGCGACGTCGTCCCACCGCGGGCTGTCCGCGCTCGCATACAGCACGTCCTTGAGACCGTCGGTGTCGAGGGTTCGCCCCATCCGCCCGGCCGACCGGGTCGCGACCGCGTCGGCCGCGGCGACGTCGGACTCCGCGGCAGGCGCAGCCGCGATCCCGGCGAGCACCTCCGCGCCGCGCGGGGTGCCCACCTCGACCAGGAACCGGTGCGGACCGTCGTCGAGCAGCTCGGTGAGTGCCAGGTCGAAGCCGGTGTCCGGGTGCGGTCCGGTGCCCATCGACGCGCAGAAGCAGGTGCCCCCGGGGTCGGTGCACGTCACCGCGACGACGAACGAGCCGGCCCGGCGCTCCGCGTAGCGGGTGTCGGTGTAGCCGCGACCGAGCAGGACGGTGTCATGGATCGCGAGTGCGTGCAGGTCGCACGACTTCACCCCCAGGAGCGCGTACGGCGGCGGCGGACCCGCCACCGGGCCGTCGGCGTCGCGCTCGTTCACGGTGAACTCGGTCCCGGTGCGACGCCCGCGCCAGATCAGCTCGTGGGCGGGGAACACGACGGGCTTGGCCGACTGCGCGCCGGCCGCGAAGCCGAACAGCGCGTCGTCGTCGCGTCGTCGGAGTCGGTAGTGCGCCGCGTCCTGCTCGTCACCCCATCCGCGCGGCAGGTCGTCGACGCCGTGCACCGGCGCGTTGACGATGGCTCCGTCGCGCACCGTGGGCCCGATGACGGTGTAGCCACGCGCGCCCAGGGCATCGATGAGTCCC
>DATKTF010000060.1:0-5840 GCA_035531255.1 Cellulomonadaceae bacterium | reverse complement strand
TATGTCGACCCTCCTCGGGAACTACGTCGCGCCGGTACCCGCGCAGCAGCGGGTCGGCAAGCACTGGTATCTCGGCAGCGCCGACGCGATCTACCAGTGCCTCAACATCATCGAGGACGAGCGACCCGACATCGTCGTCGTGGTCGGCGCGGATCACGTCTACCGCATGGACTTCTCGCAGATGGTGGACCACCACATCGCCTCCGGTGCCGAGATGACCGTTGCCGGGATCCGGCAACCGATCGAGATGGCCGACCAGTTCGGCGTGATCGAGACCGACCCGGCGCACCCGGGTCGCATCTCCGCGTTCCGCGAGAAGCCCAGCGACCCGATCGGTCTCGCGGACTCACCCGGAGAGATCCTCGCGTCGATGGGCAACTACGTCATCAACGCCGACGCCCTGATCCGTGCCGTGAGCGAGGACGCGGAGAACCCGACGTCACGCCACGACATGGGGGGCGACCTGGTCCCCGCCTTCGTGGCACGCGGGATGGCCGGCGTCTACGACTTCATCGACAACGACGTCGCAGGCTCGACGACACGGGACCGGGACTACTGGCGGGACGTCGGCACGCTCGACTCGTACTTCGAGGCGAACCAGGACCTCATCTCGATCGAGCCGGTTTTCAACCTGTACAACGAGCTGTGGCCGGTCTACACCGGGTACACCGGGCTCCCGCCGGCCAAGTTCGTCCACGCCGGTCCCGGTCGGCTCGGTCACGCCGCGGACTCGATCGTCTCCCCCGGTGTGCTCGTGTCCGGGGCCACCGTGTCAGGTTCCGTCCTCTCTCCGTGGGTGTACCTGCACTCCTGGGCGCAGGTGACCGACTCCGTGCTGCTCGACGGGGTCCAGGTCGAGAGGTACGCCCAGGTCCACCGCGCGATCCTCGACAAGAACGTCGTGGTTCCCGAGCGCGCCCGGATCGGGCTCGACCACGACCACGACCGCGCGCGCGGGTTCACGGTGACGGAGAGCGGCATCACCGTCGTCCCGAAGGGCACGATCGTCTCGGTCGACTGACCGGGTCGTGGGCGGTCCGGCTCATGGGTGACCGAGATCCGGTCGCCGCCGAGCCGGACCGCCCGCCTCGCACTACCCTTCGCGGCGTGAGCAACGCGACCCCCGACGTGCCCGGCACCCGGACCAGCCCCCGGAGCACGCTGCTCGCCGGACCACGGCGCCTGGTCGTGACGGACGTGGACTCGACCTTCATCACGGCCGAGGTGATCGAGCTCCTCGCCGCCCATGCGGGGTCGCAGGACCAGGTCGCGCACATCACCGAGAGGGCGATGCGGGGTGAGCTCGACTTCGCCGCCTCCTTGCACGAGCGGGTCGCGACGCTCGCCGGTCTGCCCGTGTCGGTGTTCGACGACGTCTTCGCCGAGCTGCGCCTGTCACCCGGTGCCGGCGAGCTCGTCGCCGCGCTCGCCGAGGCCGGGTGGCCGCTCGCACTCGTCTCCGGCGGGTTCCACGAGGTCGTCGACAGGCTCGCGGCACCGCTCGGAATCACCCTGACGCGTGCCAACCGCCTCGAGGTCGTCGCAGGACGGCTCACCGGCCGCGTGCAGGGACCGGTCGTCGATCGCGCCGGAAAGGCCGCCGCGCTCCGCGAGTTCGCCGCGATCGAAGGCATCGACCTCGCCCACACGCTTGCGATCGGTGACGGTGCCAACGACCTCGACATGCTCGCGGCGGCCGGCATCGGTGTCGCGTTCCACGCGAAGCCCGCCGTGCGGGCCAGCGCCGACCTCTCGTGGGACGGTCCGCTCGACGAGGTCCTGGACCTGGTCGCGACCTCGCTCCGCGACGTCAGTGCGCCGGCGCCACGACCCGGGTCAGTCGCCCGCTCTGCGCACCCAACGACCGCCACGGACCCGCCGTCTCCACGACGCTGAACGTCGCCGTCGGGACACCCGCGTGTGCACGCGCGACCGCGGCGGCGTCCGACCCGTCCCCGGCGAGCGTGGCCGCGGTCCGCGACATCGTCGGCTCGTGCCCGACGACGAGCACCGTCCGCACGCTCTCGTCGAGCTCCCTCACCATCTCGAGGAGGTCGTCGACCCCGGCAAGGTAGATCGACTCGTCGACCCGGACCTCGACGCCGTCGATCCCGAGCGCGCCACGGCTGAGCTCCCAGGTCTGACGGGTCCGCAGGGAGCTGGAGCATAGGACGAGGTCGGGCCGGAGCCCGGCCGCCGCCAACGCGAGGCCGACCTGGCCGGACTGGCGGCGTCCCACGAGTGCGAGGGGTCGCTGGGCGTCGGAGTGGACGGCACCACCGAGCCGCTCGGCCTTGGCATGGCGGAGCAGGACGAGTCGACGGACGTCAGTGGAGGCTGTCACGCCTCCTAGAGTCCCATTGCGTGGACGCCACCGTCGACATGCACGATCTCCCCGGTGGTCGCCGGGAACCAGTCGGACAGCAACGCCGCGACGGCACGCGCGGCCGGCTCGGCATCCGTCATGTCCCAACCGAGCGGCGACCGGTCCGACCAGCCGCCCTCGATCTCCTCGAACCCGGGGATCGACTTGGCCGCGGTCGTGCGGATCGGGCCGGCCGACACGAGGTTGACCCGGACGCCGTCGGGCCCGAGATCGCGGGCGAGGTAGCGCGCCGTCGCCTCGAACGCGGCCTTCGCGACTCCCAGCCAGTCGTAGACCGGCCACGCGTAGCGCGCGTCGAAGGTCAGTCCGACGATCGACGAGCCCCGCACGACCAGCGGCCGGGACGCCACGGCGAGCGACTTGAGCGAGTAGGCCGAGATCTCGAGAGCCGTCGCGACGTCGGGCCACTGCGCCGACAGGAAGTTCCCACCGAGCACCGACTGCGGGGCGAACCCGATCGAGTGCACCACGCCGTCAAGGTGGTCGACGTGGGCACGGACCGCGTCCGCGAGCGCGTCGAGGTCGGCGTCGGACGTCACGTCGAGCTGGACGACGGGAGCCTCGACCGGGAGCCGACGGGCGATCGCCTGCGTCAGCCGCATCTGCCGCCCGAACGACGTCAGGACGACCTCGGCGCCCTGACCCTGCGCGAGCCGTGCCACGTGGAAAGCGATCGAGCCCTCGGTGAGGACGCCGGTGACGAGGAGCTTCTTGCCGTCGAGCAGACCCATGTGCTGACTTCCGTTCGGTTCGAGAGGGACGAGGGACGAGGACGAGACGGGCCCGCGGTCAGCGGCCCACCGGTGGCCGACCAGCGGCCCGGCGGTGGCGAGTCAATGGCCCATGCCGAGACCGCCGTCGACGGGGATGACCGCGCCGCTGATGTACGCCGCAGCGTCCGACGCCACGAACTCGACCACGGCGGCGACCTCCGCCGGCTGGGCGAAGCGACCGGCCGGGATGGCGGCCAGGTACGCCTGGCGTCGCTCCTCCGGCAGCGCACCGGTCATCGCGGTGTCGATGAAGCCGGGCGCGACGACGTTGGCCGTGATGCCCCGGCCACCGAGCTCGCGCGTGATCGATCGGGCCATCCCGACGAGGCCGGACTTCGACGCGGCGTAGTTGACCTGGCCGACGCCGCCGTACAGCCCGACGACCGAGGAGATCAGGACGATCCGGCCGCGTCGCATCCGGATCATCCCCTTGGACGCCCGGCGGACGCACCGGAACGTCCCGGTAAGGTTCACGTCGAGCACCTCCTCGAACTCCTCGTCGGTCATCCGCAGCAGGAGTTGGTCGCGGGTGATCCCGGCGTTCGCGACCAGGACCTCGACCGGTCCGTGCGCCGCTTCGACCTGGCTGAACGCCGCATCGACGGCGACGGTGTCCCGGACGTCGCCGATCAGCCCGAGGACGCCCTCCGGGAGCTCACCGCCGCGGTACAAGGTCGCGACCCTGTCACCGGCTGCGACGAACCGCTCGGCGATCGCCCGGCCGATGCCGCGATTCGCTCCGGTGACGAGAACGCTGCGTGGCTCCACCACGGTCCTCCCAGGGGTTGCGGACGGTGTCCGGTCGGGGCGCCACCGTCAGGCACGCCCGGAACGCTCGGTCGACGGTATCCGACAACGATCGTCGACCGGGGGACCCGCGACGCCTAGGTTCCTCGGCCGCAGTTGTCCGATCTGCACAACCGGCTGCCGCCGGCGGCGAGGCACCGTGGGACCCGGGCCCCGACGGTCGGTAAGGCAGGGCTAAAATCTGGGGGTGAGCAGGACCCGCCCCAGGTCGCCCGGGCCCGACGAGGTGCACAGCATCACGGCTGCACCGTCGCCGTTGGCCGAGGACCAGTCGCGCCGCGAGCGCCGGTACCTGATGCAGATGGGTATCCGGGTCGTGGCGTTCCTCCTCGTCGTCGTGCTCTGGCACCGCATCCCGGCGTGGATCAGCTGGCTGCTCGTCACGACCGCGGTCGTGATGCCGTACATCGCGGTGCTGCTCGCCAACGCCGGGCGCGAGCGCCGCGAGACGAGCACCGTGCTGATCGACCCGCGCGCTCTCGGTGCGACCGGCGAGGACGCCGGGACGGACCCGCACCATGCCTGAGGCCGTCCTCCCCCACGACCGCGTCGAGGACCTCGTGTGCAGCGCGCGAGGATGCCGTCGCGCCGCGACCTGGGGGCTGCTCTGGAACAACCCGCGGCTGCACCCGCCCGAACGACGCAAGGTCTGGCTGGCCTGTCCGGACCACCGCGAGCAGCTCGAGCAGTTCCTCGGCGTGCGAGGTTTCCACCGGTCCACCGTCCCCGTGGGCGAGCTCGACACGGTGCCAGGCCGATGAACGCGGGCCACCGGAGGGCTGTCGGGCTCGTGCTCGTCGCGATCGTGCTCGCGGTCGGGTGCACCCTCGCCGGTCGCTGGCAGTGGGGTCGCCACGTGACGGTCGACGCCGAGATCGCCACCGTCGAAGCGAACTACCACGCCCCTGCTGTCCCGATCGAGTCGGTGCTCCCGCGTCTCGACACCCCGCTGACCGACGCGCAGGTGTGGACGCGCGTCTCGCTCACGGGTCACTACCTCGCGAGCGGCACGGTCCTGCTGCGCAACCGCCCGGTCGACAGCGAGTCCGCGTTCCACGTGCTCGTCCCGTTCCAGGAGGACGCGAGCGACGGTGCCGGACCCGTGCTCGTCGTGGACCGCGGCTGGATCCCGCTCTCGACGACCGAGGAGAGCCCGTCGGCGGCGCCGGCACCACCCACGGGACGCGTCACGATCACGGTCCACCTGCGCCAGCAGGAGCCGCTCTCGACCAGGAGCGCGCCGCCGGGGCAGGTGCAGACCATCGCGATCCGCCAGGTCCTCGACGCCGGCGGGATCGCGACGAGCGTCCCGGCCTACGACGTCTTCGGCGGGCTCGACACCGAGACGCCGGCGCCGGCCGTACCGATCACCGCGCTGCCGGCGCCGAGCACGGACCCGGGTTCACACCTGTCGTACGCGTTCCAGTGGTGGACGTTCGCGATCGGGGCCCTGGTCGGGTTCGGCAGGATGGCGCTCCGGGAGGCCCGAGGTGAGGGACCCGGGTCGACCGATCGGCCCGCACCCGCACCACGACGGGTGCCCGCGAGCGTGGCGCGCCGAGGACCCTCCGCGGAGGACGTCGAAGACGCGCTGATCGACGCCCAGCTCGGCCACTGACCCGACACCACCCTGTACCTGATACCACCCCGTACCTGACGCCACCCCGTACCCGGCGATCCGGGCATCGCGGTGCCGATCCGGGTGCCGACGCGATCACGCGAGCGAGATGAGATCCAGGTAGTCCGAGCCGAACAGGTCCTCGTCGCCGTCGGGCAGGAGGACGACCCGCTCGGGATCGAGCGCCGCCACCGCGCCCTCGTCGTGGCTCACCAGCACGACCGCACCCTTGTAGCCGCGCAGCGCCGCCAGGATC
>DATKTF010000059.1:0-3826 GCA_035531255.1 Cellulomonadaceae bacterium | reverse complement strand
TCAGGAACGGCTGGAGCACGTGGCCCTCGATCTGCTGCACCAGGAGCACCACCGCGAGCATGATCACCGCGACGACCGGACCGTGCGAGACGAGCGCCACGAGGACCGCGACGACACCCGTGAGCACCGCGCCGACGATCGGGATGAACGACCCGAGGAACACCAGGATCCCCAGCGGCAGCGCGAGCGGCACCCGCAGGACGGCCGCACCGACGCCGATGCCGATCGCGTCGACGAGCGCCACGAGGATCTGCGTGCGGGTGTACGCCCCGAGGGTGACGAAGCCCCGTCGCGCCGCCTGGTGCGTGCGCTCGCGGGCCTCGAGCGGGAGCAGACCGACGAGCCACGTCCAGATCGCGCGACCGTCGAGCAGGAAGAAGAAGGTGCAGAACATGGCGATCAGGGCGCCGGCCACCACGTGGCTGACGGTCGTCGTCACCGAGAGGGCGCTCGAGACCAGACCGCCGCTGTTCTGGGTGATCGACTGCTGCGCCTTGGCGATGTACCCCGTGATGTCCGCGACCGTGAGGTTGAACGGGCTCGCCGAGAGCCACTCGGTGAGCTCCTGCACCCCGGCGACCGCCTGGGTCTGCAGGTCGGAGATCCCCTTCGCGATCGACCGTCCGGCCACCGTCAGCAGGCCGATGACGACCACCAGCAGACCGAGGACGGCGACGCCCGACGCCGCGGCGCGCGGGAGCCGCGCATGCTGCTGGAGCCACCGCACCAGAGGCAGCAGCAGCACCGTCAGCAGCAGCGCCACCGCGACCGGGACCACGATCACCTTGAGGATCGTGATGAGGTACAGCCCGACGGCGACGGACGCGACGAGCAGCAGGAAGCGCCACGACCACGCCGCCGAGACCCGTACCGCCCACGGGACGACGTCCGACGGGGCGCGCCGCTCCTCGGTCACGCGAGTGCCTCGCGCAGGTCGGCCAGCAGGTCGTCGACGTCCTCGATGCCGACGGACAGCCGCACGAGGTCGTCCGGGACCTCGAGGGCAGAGCCGGCGACGGACGCGTGCGTCATGCTCGCCGGGTGCTCGATCAGCGACTCGACACCTCCGAGGGACTCGGCCAGCGTGAACACGTGGGTGCTCGCGCACACGTGCCGCGCCCGCTCGAGACTTCCGACGCGGAACGAGACCATCCCGCCGAAGCCCCGCATCTGGCGGGTCGCGAGCTCGTGCTGCGGGTGCGACTCGAGGCCCGGGTAGATCACCTCGGTGACCGCGTCGTGGTCGGCGAGGAAGCGCGCGACCGTCATCGCGTTGGCGCCGTGCCGGTCCATCCGGACGGCCAGCGTCTTGAGACCACGCAGCGTGAGCCACGCGTCGAACGGTCCGGCGACGGCCCCGGACGAGTTCTGGTGGAACGCGACCGCGTCCCCGAGGGAGCTGCTTCCCGTCGGACCGGTGAGACCGACAGGCAGCTGGGCGCCGTCGGCCACCACGACGGCCCCGCCGACGACGTCGCTGTGCCCACCGATGTACTTGGTCGTCGAGTGGACGACGGCGTCGGCTCCGAGCAGCAGCGGCTGCTGCAGGTAGGGCGTCGCGAACGTGTTGTCGACGACGAGCAGCGCCCCGGCGGCCCGGGCATGAGCCGCGAGCGCCGCGATGTCCGAGATGCCGAGGAGCGGGTTGGTCGGGGTCTCGACCCAGACGACCTTGGTGCGCCCCGGCTGGATCGCCGCGAGCACTGCTCCCTGGTCGCCGAGGTCGACGGCGGTGTGCTCGATCCCCCACGGGCCGAGCACCCGGGCGATCAACCGGTACGTCCCGCCGTACGCGTCGTCCGGGATGACGACGTGGTCGCCGGGTCGCAGGACCGCGCGCAGCAGGGTGTCCTCGGCAGCGAGGCCGGATGCGAACGCGAACGCGCGGTCGCCGCCCTCGACCGCGGCGAGGGCCTCCTGCAGAGCCGTCCGGGTCGGGTTGGCCGAGCGCGAGTACTCGTAGCCGCCCCGGAGGCCGCCGACGCCGTCCTGCTTGAACGTGGAGACCTGGAAGATCGGGGTCACGACCGCACCCGTCCCGGCGTCCGGGTCCTGCCCGGAGTGGATGGCACGGGTGGCGAAGCCCGCCGCGGACCAGTCGTGCACGGACTCGGGGTCGGTGGGGTGCGCGTTCACAGGTCCCAGGCTAGGCGGTTCCCCGGCGCGGCGGTGCGGTCGGGGAACACCACGCGTCGCGCCCGGTGTTGTACGCACCGACCTGTGGGGAACGTCCCCGGGACGAAGGAGCGACGCACATGGCTGGATGGCTGTTCGGTTCCGCAGCGAGCTCGACGATGGTCACGCCCGACCGGGCCCTCGCCGGTCGCGACGACTACGCGTACCCGGTCCCGGCGACCCACGCGGTGCTCGGGACGCCGCTGCGTGGTCCGTGGCCCGAGGGCACCGCCGTCATCTCGCTCGCCCTCGGGTGCTTCTGGGGCGCCGAGAAGGCGCTGTGGACCCTTCCCGGCGTCGTCTCGACCGCGGCCGGGTACCAGGGTGGGTACACCCCGTTCCCGACCTACGAGGAGACGTGCACGAGCCTGACGGGCCACACCGAGACCGTGCTCGTCGCGTACGACCCGGCGGTCCTCCCGCACGTGGAGCTGCTGCGCACCTTCTGGACGCTGCACGACCCGACGCAGGGGTTCCGTCAGGGCAACGACCGCGGCAGCCAGTACCGGTCCGCGGTGTACTGGACGACGCCCGAGCAGGAGGCGGCCGTGCTCGCGACCCGAGACGCGTACGCCCCGCAGCTCGCCGCGAACGGGTACGGCGCGATCACGACCGAGCTCCGCAGCGCGCAGGAAGCCGGCCCCTTCTACTACGCCGAGGAGTACCACCAGCAGTACCTGCACAAGGTGCCGAACGGCTACTGCCCGGTGCACTCGACCGGCGTGGCCTGCCCCGTCCCGGCCTGAGCCGTGGCGGGCGCGGATCGGGCCGACCGTCGTCACCGCGGCCGGCGGCCGCGGCCCTTCGCCTGGGCCTGACCCCGTGACTGGCCCCGTGCTGTCGACCGCGCCTTGCGCTGCTGCGCCGCGTGGCGGTCGACGGCCTCGTCGCGCGAACGCGTCGACCTCGCCTCGCCCGGCGCGGCCCGGGTCCCTCGCGCGGGGTCCGGCACCGGCGAGCCGTCGGTCGCCGTCGGCACCCGGCCGCGGGAGCTGTTGACCGTCCGCCCGCGGACGATCCCGATCAGCTCCTCGACCTGGTCCGTCGTGCGGTCGGAGACCCAGCACAGCGCCACCTGGGACCGCGGGGCGTCGTCGACGGGACGGTAGGTGAGGTCCCGGCGGTGGTGGAGCCGTGCCAAGGACTGCGGCACGACGACGAGGCCCACCTCGGAGGCGACGAGGGCGACTGCGTCCGCGAGGCTCGCCGGGCGGGCAAGGGCGCTGCGCTCGCCCGGCAGGACGGGCCCCTCCCCCGGGTCCGCCGACCAGTCGAGCACGTCGTCGAGCGGGTGCAGGACGACCTCGTCCGCCAGGTCCGCGACGGTCACCGACTCGAACGCGGCGACCGGATGCTCGACGGGCACGACGACCACGGACACCTCGGAGTAGAGCGGGATCGCACTCAGGACGTCGGTGTCGACCGGGAGCCGGATCAGCGCCGCATCGACGTCCCCGTCGCGGAGCAGCCGCACGGCGTCGGCGCTCGGCGTCTGGAGGAGATCGAGCGGGACGTCCGGGAGCCGCTGCGCCCACGTGCGCGCCCACTTCGACGGGGTGACCCCCGGGGCGTACGCGAGGCGGAACGTCGACGGCCCTCTCTCGGTGCGGTTCATGCGTCGTCCTCCTCGCGTCGCGTCAGGGTACCGGGT
>DATKTF010000058.1:0-13556 GCA_035531255.1 Cellulomonadaceae bacterium | reverse complement strand
CGTCGCCACCTGGTGGCGCGCGACGGCGATGAGCACGACGGCGCTCCACAGGCGGGCCCCGGCAAAGACCACCAGCACCGTCCCCCACCAGGGCAGCCGCGCCCAGACCCGGGCCATCGCGCCCGACCGGCCGGCGGCGGGAGCGGCCACGAGCTCGTTCACACGAGCCCCCGCACCGCGGCCCGAGGTGCCAGGTCGCCGCGGATCGCCGCGACCATGTCGACGGTCCGACGGGTCGCCAGGACGTCGTGGGTACGGAACACCCGGGCGCCGAGCCACGCCGCGACCGCGGTCGCGGCCAGGGTGCCCTCGAGCCGCTCGTCCGCCGGCAGGCCGAGGGTCTCCCCGATGAAGTCCTTGCGCGAGAGCGCCATCAGCACGGGGTGCCCGAGGGCGGTGAGGGCGGCGGTCCGTCGAACCAGGTGCAACGAGTGCCACGTGTTCTTGCCGAAGTCGTGCGTCGGGTCGACGATCACGGACGCGGGGTCGATCCCGAGCGCGACCGCGCGCGCAGCCGAGGCCGTCAGGGTCGCGAGCACGTCGTCCACGACACCGTCCCGCGGGTCCGCTGAGCCCGGGCGCGCCGGGTACGCCACCCGCAACGGGTCGGTCCGCGGCACCGCCCCCCCGGTGTGCGAGCACACGATGCCGACCCCGGCCTCCGCCGCGACCTCGACCAGCTCCGGGTCGTGCCCCGCCCAGGTGTCGTTGACGAGGTCCGCGCCGGCCCGAGTCACGACCCTGGCGACCTCGGAGCGCCACGTGTCGACGCTGATCAGCACGTCCGGGACCTCGGCGCGCAGACGCTCGACCAGCGGGACCACCCGTCGGAGCTCCTCGGCGGCATCGACCTCGGTGCCGCGCCCCGCACGGACCCCGCCGAGGTCGACGATGTCCGCCCCGTCCTGCACCGCACGCACCGCAGCGTCGAACGCCTCCTGCTCCCCGTACCGCGCAGCGGCGTAGAAGGAGTCGGTCGTCCTGTTCACGACCGCCATCACGACCGGGTGGTCCGGACCGAGCTCTCGGCCGCGAAGCCTGAGGACCGCACCGGCGGCCGGGACGACGCCACCGACGTCCGACCCCGTCACGACTCCCACCGCGGGCGGCGCACGGTCGTCCTCACGCGTGCCTCATCGCGCGTCGGGCGCGGCCGGGCCACGTGCGGCGCCCTCCGGCGTCGTGTCCCCGTGCACCCCGCCGTCCCGAGCAGCGCTGTCGTGCGCCGCGTGGAGGGCAGCGGCCTCCGCCGCCTCCTGGGCACGGATCTGCCCGTCGCGCTCCTGCACCACGGCGACAGCCTCGGCCGCGTCGTCGACCACCGTGAGGAGATCGACGTCCGCGGGGTTGATCATGCCGCGGTCGACGACGGGTCCACGGATCCAGTCCAGGAGCCCGGACCAGTACTCCGAGCCCATGAGCACGATCGGGAAGCCCGTGACCTTGTGCGTCTGGACGAGCGTCAGCGCCTCGAAGAGCTCGTCGAACGTGCCGAAGCCGCCGGGCAGCACGATGAAGCCCTGCGCGTACTTGACGAACATCGTCTTCCGGGCGAAGAAGTAGCGGAAGTTGACCCCGAGGTCCACCCACTCGTTCATGCCCTGCTCGAAGGGCAGCTCGATGCCGAGACCGACCGACAGACCGCCCGCCTCCCGGGCGCCCCGGTTCGCGGACTCCATGATGCCGGGGCCACCACCGGTCATCACGGCGTAACCGGCCTCGACGAGACCCCGGCCGACCCGCACGCCGGTCTCGTAGTCGGCGTGGTCGCGTGCCACGCGCGCGGACCCGAACACGCTGACGGCGGGGCCGATGTCCGCGAGAGCGCCGAAGCCCTCGACGAACTCGCTCTGGATGCGCATCACCCGCCACGGGTCCCCGTGCAGCCAGTCCGACTCGCCGCCCGACTCGAGCAGGCGCTGGTCCGTGGTCTTCGTGGGGATCATCTTGCCGCGCAGCAGCACCGGCCCCTTGCGGTACCCCCGACCGGGCTGGGGTACTCCCTCGTCACTCGTCATGATCAGACTCTATGCAGTGAGCCGGGCACGCTCTCAGCCGTGAGCCACGCCAGCAGGGCGTCATGGCACGCGCGCAGGTGCCAGACGGGGCACCGCTCGTCGTCCTTGTGGGCCAGCAGCGGGTCACCGGGCCCGAAGTTCACCGCCGGGACACCGAGCTCGCTGAAGCGGGCGACGTCCGTCCACCCGTACTTCGGCGCGGGTGCACGTCCGGTGAGCGACGCGACGGCCGCGACGAAGTCCGCGGCGATCGGGGCGTCGAGTCCCGGTCGGGCCCCGGCCGCGGCGTCGACGACCGTGACCTCGAAGCCGTCGAAGAGGTCGCGGACGTGCGCCTCGGCCTGCGCGATCGACCGGTCCGGCGCGAACCGGAAGTTGACCGTGACGACGCACTCGTCGGGGATCACGTTGCCCGCGATGCCGCCACGGATACCGACGGCGTTCATGCCCTCCCGATAGGTCAACCCGTCCACCTCGCTCTCCTGCGCGACGTAGGCGGTCAGTCTCCGCAGCACCTCGTCGGCGCCGTGGATCGCGTTGACGCCCGTCCATGCGCGCGCGGAGTGGGCAGCCACGCCCCGCACCCGTACCTCGACCCGGAGCGTGCCGTTGCACCCGCCCTCGATCCCGGCCACGGTCGGTTCACCGATCACCGCGAAGTCGCCTGCAAGCCACTCGGGATGGTTCCGCATGACCCGGCCCAGGCCGTTGCGCGAGGCCTCGACCTCCTCGTTGTCGTAGAAGACCCACGTCACGTCCCGCGCGGGGGCGACGAGTCGGGACGCGAGAGACAGTGCGACCGCCACGCCGCCCTTCATGTCGACGGCTCCCCGGCCCCAGAGCTCGTCGTCGTCCCGGGCGACGACGTTCGCCGCGTGGCCGACAGGCACGGCACCGGTGGAGCCGGTGCCGTCGGGGTCGCCGCCGGCCGTGTCGATCGGACCCTGAGGATCGCGCACCGGACGCTGCAGCCGGGACGGGAGGTTGCCCGCGATCGGCACGGTGTCGAGATGACCGGCGATCACGACCCGACTCGGGCGACCGAGCCGCGTCCGCGCGATGACGGCGTTCCCGTCGCGCAGCACCTCGAGGTGCGCGCACGCCCGGAGCGCCGTCTCGACGGCATCTGCGAGGACCTGCTCCTCGCCGCTCACGGACGGGACGTCGCACAGCGTACGAGTCAGGTCGACGAGGTCGGCGGAGAGGTCGAGGACGAGCGGTGCAGAGGTCGTGGTCACGCCCCGACCCTACCGAGCAGCGGGTCGACCCGAGCTCGGAGACGCATGCGGCAACCCACCGGCACGGCAGTTAGGGTCGTGCCCATGACTGACGCGACGACCACGCGGAACGCCTGGGGCTTCGGGCTCGCGACCGTGACCGACGACGGCGCGACCCTCGAGGTCTGGTACCCGCACCCGGCGCTCGGCGCCGCGCCGACCGACCCGGCCATGCCGACCGATCTCGTCGCGCTCGCCGGTCACGACGACCTCCGCAGGGTGAGCACCGTCGTCGTGCGCACCGAGATCGACCTCGACCGTGCGCCGGTCGACGCCGCCGACGCGTACCTGCGCCTGCACCTGCTCTCGCACCGGCTCGTCGTGCCGCACGGTCAGAACCTCGACGGCATCTTCGGGGTGCTCTCCACCGTGGTCTGGACCGATCGGGGGCCCTGCACGGTCGACGGCTTCGAGGACACCCGCCTGCGGTTGCGCGCCGCGACCGGAACCCCCGTGACGGTGCTCGGCATCGACAAGTTCCCGCGCATGGTCGACTACGTCGTCCCGACCGGGGTGCGCGTCGCCGATGCCGACCGCGTGCGGCTCGGCGCCCACCTCGCTCCCGGGACGACGGTCATGCACGAGGGCTTCGTCAACTACAACGCCGGGACGCTGGGTGTCTCGATGGTCGAGGGACGCATCTCCTCAGGAGTCGTGGTCGGCGACGGGAGCGACATCGGCGGTGGCGCCTCGATCATGGGGACGTTGTCCGGCGGGGGCACCGAGGTCGTCTCGATCGGACGCCGGTCGTTGCTCGGGGCCAACGCGGGCCTGGGCATCCCGCTCGGCGACGACTGCGTCGTCGAGTCCGGTCTGTACGTGACCGCGGGGACCAAGGTCACCCTGGTCGGGTTCACCGATGCGGCCGGCACGGACCTGAGCGGATCGGTCGTCAAGGCGCGGGACCTCTCCGGGGTCGACAGCGTGCTCTTCCGTCGCAACTCGTTGACCGGCGGCGTCGAGGCGGTCACGCGTACCGGGACCGGGGTCGAGCTGAATGCCGCGTTGCACGCCAACTGATCACGGCTGGACCGTGTCAGGGCAACCCCGCGAGCGGTACCTGCGGTCATCATGGGGGCTGTGACGACCGGTTCCGGGCGACGACGCACACGGTTCGCCAGGACCCTCACCTGGCTGGCCGCGCTGCTCATCGTCGCCGTCGTCGCCGTCGTGGTCGCCCTGAACCGCACGCAGGTGCTTCCCCTGGCGCAGGTGCGATGCGCCGCGACGTCGGACGGGACCAGCTGGTACCTCACCCCGGAGCAGGCCGACAACGCGGCACTGATCGCGGGGATCTCGGTGCAGCGCGGGCTCCCCGCGCACGCCGCGACGATCGCGATCGCGACGGCCCTGCAGGAGTCCAAGCTCGTCAACGTGACGCACGGTGATCGCGACTCGCTCGGGCTGTTCCAGCAGCGACCGTCCCAGGGCTGGGGAACCGCCGCCCAGGTCGTCGACCCTGTCCACGCCACGAACGCGTTCTACGACGCCCTGGTCGCCGTGCCGGGGTACGAGACGATGGCGGTCACCGCCGCCGCCCAGGCGGTCCAACGGTCCGCCTTTCCCGAGGCGTACGCGCAGCACGAGGCTCAGGCGCGCGCGTGGGCGTCGGCACTCACGGGATACTCGACCACTGCGGTGACGTGCCGCCTGCGTGCTCCCGACGCCGCCGGCACCGCCGAGGCGTTCGCGGCGCATCTCCGGCGTGACCTCGGCCCGCTCGCGGTCACGCCCGGGTCGACCACGACCACCGGCCTGCCGCTCGTCGTGACGACGACTGCCGGCGTGCCGGCGGACGTGCGCGCCCGTCAGGCGTGGTCCACGGCTGAGGGTGTCGTGGCCATCGCCCAGGCCGAGCAGGTGACCGCCGTCGCCGTCGCGGACCAGGAGTGGACGCGCGCCCGCGGGACGTGGCGGCCGTCAGGAACTGCGCTGCCGGCCGGCGAGGTCCACGTGACGCTCGCCGTCGGCTGAGCCGTCCATCAGCGTTCGTCGACCGCCACGTAGTCGCGCTCGACGGCGCCCGTGTAGACCTGACGCGGCCGACCGATCTTGGTCTGCGGGTCCAGCATCATCTCGCGCCACTGGGCGATCCAGCCCGGCATCCGACCGAGGACGAACAACGGGGTGAACATCGCCTCCGAGAAGCCCATCGCCTTGTAGATCAACCCGGTGTAGAAGTCGACGTTCGGGTAGAGCTTCCGCTCGATGAAGTAGTCGTCGTGCAGCGCGATCTCCTCGAGGCGCAGCGCGATGTCGAGCAGCTCGTCGTTCTTCCCGAGCGACGAGAGCACGGCATGGGTGCTCGTCTTCACGATCGCCGCGCGCGGGTCGTAGTTCTTGTAGACGCGGTGCCCGAACCCCATCAGGCGGACACCGGCCTCCTTGTTCTTGACCCGGGTCATGAACTCCGTGGCGTCGCCGCCGTTCGCCTTGATCTCGGTGAGCATCTTGAGCACCGACTCGTTGGCCCCCCCGTGGAGCGGACCCGAGAGCGCGTTCACACCT
Organism: Cellulomonadaceae bacterium; assembly: GCA_035531255.1. Classification (GTDB taxonomy): domain Bacteria; phylum Actinomycetota; class Actinomycetes; order Actinomycetales; family Cellulomonadaceae; genus JAJDFX01. The sequence goes on along the minus strand of DATKTF010000058.1, from coordinate 7,753 downwards.
GCGGCGACCGACGCGTAGATGTTGGCGTGGCTCGAGCCGACCATCCGGACCGTCGAGGTCGAGCAGTTCTGCTCGTGGTCCGCATGCAGGATCAGGAGCTGGTCGAGCGCGTCGACGACGACGGGATCCGGCTCGTACTGCTGATACGGCACCGCGAAGGTCATCCGGAGGAAGTCGTCCACGTAGCCACGCGAGTAGTCCGGGTACAGCAGCGGCTCTCCCCGACGCGTGCGGTGCAGGTACGAGGTGACGGTGCGGGTCTTCGCGAGGATGAGGACGGTGGCGAGCTCGACCGTCTCCGGGTCGAACGGGTCGAGCGACTCCGGGTAGAACGTCGCGAGCGCGTTGAGCGCCGAGGACATCACCGCCATCGGGTGCGCGTTGCGCGGGAAGGTCCCCATGAAGGTCCGGAAGTCCTCGTGCACCAACGTGTGACGGTTGACCCGCTCGACGAACGCGTCGAGCTCGCTCGGGCTCGGCAGCTCACCGTTGATGAGGAGGTACGCGACCTCGAGGAAGGACGACTTCTCGGCGAGCTGCTCGATCGGATAGCCGCGGTACCGCAGGATGCCGGCGTCGCCGTCGATGTAGGTGATCTGCGACTCGCACGACGCGGTGTTCGTGTACCCCGGGTCGACGGTGACGAGCCCGGTCTCCTTGAGCAGCGACGACACGACGATGCCGCTGTTGCCCTCGGTCGCCGGGACGACGGGAAGGTCATGGGACCGACCGTCCACCACGAGCTGAACGACTGCCTGGGTGGGCTCTGACATGCGGATCCTCTCCTGGCGTCGGTGACCGCGCGGTGCTGCGCGGATGACGCGTCTCTCGCTGCGATGTCGACGTCGACCGCCGGGCGTAGCCCTCGTTGGCCTCGACCGACCGTATCTTCGCATACCAAGCCGTGACTCATCGTTGCGGGCCCGAAGGTCCTTTATCCCGAGTGATTCACGTCACAGTCATGCGCCGGTCAGCCGCGCGGCAGCCTCACCGACCCTCTCGTCCGAGGCGGTCAGGGCGATCCGCACGTGCTCGCCGCCCGCGGACCCGTAGAACGAGCCCGGGGCGACCAGTATGCCCTGCTCCGCCATGTCCGAGACCGTCGTCCAGCAGTCCTGGGACCCCGACTCCGGTCGCGCCCAGAGGTACAGCCCCGCCTCGGACCCGTCGACGGCCAGGCCCGCGTCGGCCAGGCCCGCCAGGAGGACGGCACGACGACGCCGGTACACCTCGCGCTGGGCCGCGACATGCGCATCGTCGTGGAGCGCCGCCGTCATGGCCGCCTGGACCGGACCGGGAACGATCATGCCGGCGTGCTTGCGGATCTCGAGCAGGCGCGAGACGAGCACCGGGTCACCGGCGGCGAACGCCGCACGATAGCCCGCGAGGTTCGACTGCTTCGACAGCGAGTAGAGCGCCAGCACGCCCGTGAGGTCACCCCCGGTCACGCGCGGGTCCAGGATGCTCGGTACCCCGGCCGAGGCCCAGGGTTCCCCCCAGGCGAGCTCCGCGTAGCACTCGTCCGCCACGACGACCGCACCGACCCGCCGTGCGGCCTCGACGACGCTGCGCAGCTCCTCGACCGTGCGGACCGTCCCGTCCGGGTTCCCGGGCGAGTTCACCCACACGAGCCGGACGGCGCCCACCCAGTCCGAGACGTCGTCAGCCGGCAGCGGTGTCGCACCCGCGAGCCGCGCGCCGACGTCATAGGTCGGGTACGCCGTCGTCGGGTGCACCACGACGTCGCCCGCGCCGAGACCGAGCAGGGAGGGCAACCACGCGACGATCTCCTTGGAGCCGATCGTCGGGAGCACCGCGTCCGGGTCGAGACCGACGACCCCGCGCCGACGCGCGTACCAGGCGACCACCGCGTCACGCAGCTCCGGCGTGCCGTGGGTCGCGGGGTAGCCGTGCGCGTCGGACGCCGCCGCCAGCGCCTCGCGGACCAGGTCCGGAGTGGCGTCGACCGGTGTTCCCACGGACAGGTCCACGATGCCTCGCGGGTGCGCCCGCGCGATCCGGGCGTACGGGACGAGCGTGTCCCAGGGGAAGTCAGGCAACGTCCCGGTGATCAGGCCCACGGCGGGTCAGTCGCCGACGACCTGCAGCGGCAGGGTCGCGATGATCGGATGGTCCTTGGCGATCATGCCCATCTTCGCGGCGCCACCCGGGGAGCCGAGGTCGTCGAAGAACTCGACGTTCGCGCGGTAGTACTCGCTCCACTGCTCCGGGACGTCGTCCTCGTAGTAGATCGCCTCGACCGGGCACACCGGCTCGCACGCCCCGCAGTCCACGCACTCGTCCGGGTGGATGTACAAGGACCGTTCCCCCTCGTAGATGCAGTCCACGGGGCACTCCTCGATGCACGCCTTGTCCTTGACATCCACGCACGGCTGAGCGATCACATACGTCACTGTCGACCTCCACTGGCCTGTCGAGGCGACGCCCTGCCGGGCGCCCCGGCCTAGTATCTCTCAGGTGACCGCACCCCGAGCCGCGTCGTCCACATGACGCCCGCACCTCCCCCACCCTGGCGCGACTGGCCGCTCGGCGTGCGCGTCGTTGTCAGACGTCGCCTGCCCGAGGGCGGCTACTCCGACGTGCTCGGAGAGCTCGTCGGATCCGGGCCGGAGGGTGTCACGGTGCGCAGCCGCCACGGCGACGTGGACGTCCGCGCCGAGGACGTCGCCATCGGGAAGATCGTCCCGCCCCGGCCGCTGCGCGCCTGACCGCGCGGTCTCAGCCGCAGGTCACCGCGTTCTGCGGGTCGTACCGCCAGGTCTTCGGCTCGACGGCCGTCACCACGCCGTCGAGCGACACCGTCCGGGTCACCGTGACCTTGAAGCCGGGGTTGCCCGCGCTCGACGGGGTGCACCCCGCGGCCGTCGAGTGCACCGTCGTCGGGTTCACGATGGCGGAGCGCGGACTGGTGGTCGACGCCACGGTCCAGTACGTCGTGCTCCAGACCCGCACGTGCACCTGGTTGTCCGCGACCCACGCCTGGAGCAGCGCACCGTACGGCGTGTTGTTCCTGAAGCGCACATCGATCTGCCCCTGGAACACGGTCGCCTCACGACCCTCCGGGTAGCGCGAGAAGTAGTAGCTGTGCGGCCGGTGCTCCACGTCCTCGAAGCCCGCGAAGTACGCGGCGTTGTAGACCGTCGTCCCCATCTGCGACAGCCCGCCGCCGATGCCCGTCGTGAAGAACCCGTTCTCGATCTGGTGCCCGGGGAAGTAGCCACCGGCCTCCGTGACCGGTGCGAGCACCGAGTTGATCGAGAACGTCTCTCCCGGCAGGACCAGGCTTCCGTTGACCTTCTCGGAGCCGCGCACCAGGTTCTTCGTCCGGATCGGCTCGGCGGTGAGCGTCGTGGCGAACTCGGAGACGATCTCCGTGATGCCGAGCTTCTGGAGCGCCTCGGTGGACTCGGCGGGCTGGGTGACGACGAGAGCCACCCGGGCGGTCCGGTCCGTCGACCTGCTCGCCGCGCTCACCGCGTCGGCGAGCGCGATCGGGTCCAGCGTGGTGCCCGCCGTACCCGGCACCACGGTCGGCGCGTCGTTCACGAACGCGAACGAGGCGTTCGCGGCGGGCGTGAGGAGGTTGGTCGTCCGCGAGACGACGGCCGCGACGAGCATGTCGCCGTCGAGGTCCAGCTCGAGCCCGGAACGTCCCGGGACGAACGAGGCGGCATCGGTCAGCACCGAGACGGGGAGCTGTGCGACCTGGTCCGCCACGGCGACCGCGACGGGCGCCGCGACGAGTGGCGAGGCGAGCGTCGTCATCGCCGTGTCGAGCTCGGCCTGCCCGATCGCGGGGTCGACGGACGTCGCCGGCAGCACGATCGGACGCGCGGCGGTGAGCCACCGGGTCCGCAGGACGTCGGTCGCCTTCGCGACGTCGAGCGTCGTCCCGTCGACCGACGCGGTCGCGTGCGGCAACCCGTCGACGAACACGATCGTCCCGTCCACCGGCGGCGTCGCGACCGCGTCCGCGAGGCTCGACACCGCGGCCGAGAACATCACCGGGTCGACGACGCTCACCGGTGCGGCATCGCCCGCACCGAAGATCTGCTTCCAGAGCGCCGCCGGGTGCAGGTCGAAGCCCGTGAGCGAGTCGACCGTCGCCTGCACGTCGAGACGGAGCCCCGACGTGGCCGGGTCGAGCGTCGTGCTCTTGGCCCCGACCTCGACCGGGATCGGCTCGGCCGCCACGCTCGCCAGCGTCGCGTCGAGCACCGCCAGCGCGTCCGAGGCCGTCTTCCCACCGATCGACGCTCCGGCGACGGTCGTCCCGCGAGGGACCCGGTCCGCGAACGCCCAGCAGGCCCCGACGTAGGCACCCGCGAGCACGACGACGGTCGCGAGCGTCACGAGCACGACCCGACGGGCACGCCGCGGCGACTTCTCCGGCTCGAAGATCGCAAGCGGCGACGCCGTGCCGACCACCGGTTCGACCGGAGAGTCCCCGGCCCGAGGCCCGTCGCCGAGCCTGCCGTCCGTGCCCATGGCGCCCGTCTCCTGCCCGTCTCGCGCGAAGAGTCCTCGCACGGCGAGAGTCTAGGGTCAGGTCGCCTGCGAGGGTTCGGGCGCCGCGCCGATCAGGTCACCGGCCGGAGTCGTCCACGCAGGTGGACCAGCCCCCCTGCGCCAAGGTCGCCGGTCGCTGTGGAGAGGACGTCGCCGACCACGATGTCGTGGTCACCGGCATGATGGATCGCTGACGTCCGGCACTCGAACCAGGCGGAGGCGCCGTCGAGGAGCGCAGCGCCCGAGAGCTCCCCCACCCGGTAGGGGACCTGGGCGAGCTGCCCGACGACGGGTCGGCCGGGTGAGGAGAACCAGTCCGCCACCGACGCACCCTCGTCCGAGAGCACCGAGACGGCCCATCGATCGACCTCGTCGAGCACGTCGCGGAATCGCGACTCCACATGGACGCAGAAGAGGAGCAAGGGAGGGTCGAGCGACACGGACGTGAGGGTGCTGGCCGTCATCGCGTGGTCGATCCCGCGATGGTGCGCGCTGATCACGACGACCCCGTCCGGCAGCCGGGAGATCGCGGAGCGGAACTCGTCAGGCGTCGGCGTCGCCATCGTCCCCGTCCGCCCGTGCGACGATCACCGGGCCGACCCCGGCCCGCTGAGGCTGCAGGTCCTGGAACCAGCGAGAGGGCAGGAACGCCGAGGCTGCGATCGGCACCCAGGCGCCCAGGATCCAGATCTGCCCCAGCACGGTCCAGCTCGCGGTCCCTCCCGGGATGAGGACGTCACCCCCGGGCCCTCGCATGCTCAGCGCGAAGACGACAGCGCCCCACGCGACCGCATACGCCAGGAGCGCGACGAGACCTCCCCAGGCCCGCACCGTCACCGCTCCCGCGAGCACGAGGAGCAGCACGAGCACCAGTCCCCACGGCGGGACGGATCGGTGCTCGACGGTGCCCAGGGCACCGACCACGGTTCCGAGGACGAGAGAGCCGGCGATGCGGGGCACCGCTGCGGCGGAGAGTCTCAGCACGTGCGTCAGGCTACCCGCGTCACACCGGCGGGCCAGCACGCACGGTCGTCGGCCCACCCCGGTGCGAATCGGTACGACTCCCGGCGGAGCACGGGCGCCAGGACGCCGTTGCTCAGCGCGTAGCAGCCGAGGATCGTCGCCTCCGCGCGAACGTCGCGCTCGACCCCGATCGCCTGAACCTGCGTCCGGTGCGCCCGGAGCGCACCGACGACACGGTCGAGCACCGGTGCGACCTCGACCTGCACGGCGACGGGGGTCTCCGACGCGGCGACCGACGGGAGCGGACCGTCGGGATCGGGCAGCACGAGGACGGCACGGTCGGGGAGGTCCGCGACGACTCGCATCGTCGCGAGCTCGCGCCAGGCGCACCGTAGCGTCGTCGCGTCGATCGCGGTCCACAGGACGGCGGCGACGGCGTGCGGACCGAGGCGCGACCCGTCCCCACCGGCGGCGGCGAGCTGGAGCGCGCGCATCGTCACCGCGTGCGCCCTGATGTGGTCCGGGTGGCCGTACCCTCCGCCGGGCTCGTACGTCACGACGACGTCGGGCCGCCGTTCCCTGATGACCACCGCGAGACGTGCGGCCGCCTCGTCGAGCGGAACACCCACGAAGGCGTCCGGACCCAGGTACGCGGCTGTGCCGGCCTGACCGGCCCCCGTCCATGCCATGCCGGAGTCGGCATATCGCCTGGTCGGACCCGCTCCTCGCTGCGGCGACCCACCGCGGAGCACCTCGGCCGGGAGCGGGACCCGATCGAGGAGCACGCCGTCCGCGCCGAGTGCCTCGAGCGCCCCGTCGAGCTCCGCCTCGCGATGCGCCGCGAGGCGCAGACTGTCGCCCTCGAGATGGGCGAGCTCCGGCGGGATGACCTCGCCGCGCTCGCCTCGCGTGCAGGTCACGACCGTCGCCGGGAGGCCCGCCGCCGCCCACGACGCAATCAGTGCACCGGTCGCGAGGGTCTCGTCGTCCGGGTGCGCGTGGACGGCGAGCAGTCCGCCGGTCACGACCTCAGGCGCGCTTGGCCCGGGCGAACGCGCGGGCGCGGTCGGACTGGTCGAGGATCACCTTGCGGATGCGGATCTTCTCCGGGGTCACCTCGACGCACTCGTCCTCACGGGCGAACTCGAGGGACTCCTCGAGGGTGAGGTGGCGCGGCGGCACCAGGTTCTCGAAGTTGTCGGCGGTCGAGGACCGCATGTTCGTCAGCTTCTTCTCCTTGGTGATGTTGACGTCCATGTCCTCGTTGCGTGCGTTCTCGCCGACGATCATGCCCTCGTAGACCTCCTGCGTGGGGTCGACGAAGAACGAGCCGCGCTCCTGCAGGTTGATCATCGCGAACGGCGTCACGACGCCCGAGCGGTCCGCCACGAGCGAGCCGTTGACGCGGGTCTCGATCGGACCGGCCCACGGCTCGTGCCCCTCGGCGATCGACGACGCGATGCCCGTCCCCCGCGTGTCGGTGAGGAACTGCGTGCGGAAGCCGATCAACCCACGGGCCGGGACCATGAACTCCATGCGGACCCAGCCGGTGCCGTGGTTCGCCATCGTCTCCATACGGCCCTTGCGCTGCGCGAGCAGCTGCGTGACCGAACCGAGGTACTCCTCGGGGACGTCGATCGTCATGCGCTCCATCGGCTCGTGCACCTTGCCGTTGACGAGCTTGGTGACGACCTGCGGCTTGCCGACCGTCAGCTCGAAGCCCTCGCGGCGCATCTGCTCGACCAGGATCGCCAGGGCGAGCTCACCGCGGCCCTGGACCTCCCACGCGTCGGGGCGCTCGGTCGGGAGAACCTTGAGCGAGACGTTGCCGACGAGCTCCTTGTCGAGGCGGTCCTTCACCTGGCGGGCGGTGACCTTGTGGTTCTTGCCACCACGGCCGGCGAGCGGCGAGGTGTTGATCCCGATGGTCATCGAGATCGCCGGGTCGTCGACGGTGATGAGCGGCAGCGGTCGCGGGTCGTCCGGGTCGGTCAGCGTCTCGCCGATCGTGATGTCCGCGATGCCGGCCACGGCCACGATGTCGCCGGGTCCGGCGGACTCCGTCGGCACGCGGTCGAGGGCGCGGGTCTCGAGCAGCTCGGTGATCTTGACCGTCTGCGTCGTGCCGTCGTGACGGCACCACGCGACCATCTGACCCTTGCGGATCTCCCCGTTGAAGACGCGCAGCAGGGCCAGGCGACCGAGGAACGGCGACGCGTCGAGGTTGGTGACGTGCGCCTGCAGCGGTGCGCCCTCCTCG
>DATKTF010000057.1:0-2462 GCA_035531255.1 Cellulomonadaceae bacterium | reverse complement strand
CCTCGACGGCGCGGGTCTCGGCGGTGTCAGCGCCTCCGACGTCGACATCGACGCCCACGGCGTCACGACGCGGTCCCCGTACGTCGTTCAGCACGCGCTCGTCCTCGCGACGCTCTCCCCCGCAACGGTGCGTGCGCTCGTCGCGGCGCGGACCGGGTTGGACCTCGACCTGCGCACCGACGGCGACACCCTGATCGGTACCGCCGGAGTGCTCGGGCTTCCCGCGTCCGTGACGTTGCGGCCGCAGGTGACCGACGGGCAGATCCGCCTCGAGCTGGTCGCCCTGACGCTCGCCGGGGTCGCGGTTCCCGTCGGTAGCCTGCCGACCGGGCTCTCGACCGTGCTCGGCGCGCTGGTGATCCCGGTCGACGGTCTTCCGGCGGGTGTCACGGTCACCGGCACCGAGGTCGTGGCCGGTGGCGTGCGAGCGACACTCACCGCGACCGACGTCGGACTGACCGACCTCGTGGGCCGCTCCGCGGGCTGACCGCCCGCTCGCCTGCCGAACGGTCCGCCGCGACGGCTACCCCTGCCCGACCGGCGACCGACGGCTACCCTCGGCAGGTGAAACCGTTCCTGCTCCTCGCGTCCCGCGCCGAGGACGACGTCGCCGACGCGGAGTACGCGGCGTTCCTCCGGTTCGGCGGCCTCGAGGAGCGTGAGCTGCATCGCGTGCGGCTCGAGGCCGGACCGTTGCCGGCCCTCGATCTCGGCGCGTGGTCGGGAGTCGTCGTCGGCGGAAGTCCGTTCACGTCGAGCGACCCGGAGGAGAGCAAGAGCCCCACGCAGCGGCGCGTCGAGCTCGAGCTCGACGCCCTCGTCGCGGAGGTCGTCGCGCGCGGGGTGCCGTTCCTCGGCGCCTGCTACGGGGTCGGGACGCTCGGGCGCTTCCGGGGCGGCGTCGTCGACCGCGCCTACGCCGAGCCGGTCGGGCCCGTCGAGGTGCACCTCTCCGACGCCGGGCGCGGCGACCCGCTCCTCGCCGGTCTGCCGACCGCCTTCACCGCATTCGTCGGTCACAAGGAGGCGTGCCGGACGCTACCGACGGGCGCGACCCTGCTCGCGACGTCGAGCTCGTGCCCCGTGCAGATGTTCCGGGTCGGCGCCCACGCCTACGCCACGCAGTTCCACCCCGAGCTCGACCTCGCCGGCGTGGTGCACCGCGTCGAGGTCTATCGCGACGCCGGGTACTTCGCGCCGCACGAGCTCGAGGCGGTCGTCGCCCGGCTGGGCACCGTGCCCGTCGACCACCCGCACCGCATCCTGGCGAACTTCGTCGAGCACTATGCGCGTTGAGCGGGTCGGCGCATCCACCGGCGGTGCCGACCTGACCCGGCCCGCTCGCCCGCTGCGGGGAGCTGGGTCTCGAGTCGTTCGGCGCGCGCCTGGGCGATGCCGTGCAGCCGCCCGTAGGTGAAGGTGTCCTCGCCGGCCCGAGCGGCGTCGATCGCCACCCGGTCGAGCACCTCACGCACGGTCACGGTGTCGTGGTGGTCGCCGAGGAGCGTCTGCAGCTCCTGGGCCGCGCGCGCCGACCGTGCGGCCGCACGACCGACCGCGGGAACCAGCACCTCCGCGGAGTACCGCGCGCGCTTGGCAGCCTTCCGTGCCTCGTGCAGGGCCTGGTCACGAGGCCTTCCCGACGGCGCCGACGAGGCAGCCGCGAGAGCCTTCTCGAGACGTCCCCACTCGTGGCGCACGCGACGCGGGAGCACCTTCTCCGCCGGTTCGGACGCGAGCGCGCTGAACGGTGGCGCCGCCGCGACGCCGTCCAGTGCGTCGAGCAGCGCCGCGTATCGGTCCGAGTCGAGGGCGTGCACGACGTCCACCATCGCAGCGAGATGCGCGCCCGCACGGTCCTCGTCGAGTCGACGCGCGACCGGACCACGCACGAGACCCACCGGTTCGACCGCGACGAGGCCGGCGATCAGGTCCCGGACCACCTCGGCGTCGCGCGCCGCACCGAGCACCCCGCCGAGCCACCCGAGCTCGTCACGCAGCTCGGTGACCCGGTCACCGCCCAGCAGCTCACGGAACGTGCCGAGCGCGCTGCGCAGCTCGCGCACCGTGACACGCATCTGGTGCAACGCATCCGGCTCGGACCGTCGCACCTGCACGTCCCACGCGGCGAGCTCGTCGCGTGCGGCGCTCAGGAACCGGCCCAGGACCTCTGCGGCAGCACGACCGCGCCTGCCCTCCCGCCGCCCGTGCGGACCCTCCACGCCCCACGCGCGCAACGCCTTGGAGGACCACCACGGGTCCTCCCCACCGGCGCTCCGGAGCAGCGCCCGGGCCTCGGCGAGCAGCGCCCGGTCCTCGCTCACGAGCTCGACCTCCCACTCACGCCAGGTCTGCACGCTGTCGAGGCCCGCAGGTGCGGTGAGGTCGCGTGCTCTCACCGCGTCATCCACGACCTCCGCAACGAGCGCTCCGGCGGAGTCGCGGAGACGGTGCACCTCGCG
>DATKTF010000056.1:0-2227 GCA_035531255.1 Cellulomonadaceae bacterium | reverse complement strand
GCGGCCCTTGCGTACGTCCTGGAGTGCAGCGAGGTTGCGGCGCGCGTTCGCCTGCACCGGGCCACCCGCCGGCTCCGCCTGATGATGACCGTCCCAGCCCGACCCGATGCCAAGCCCGGAGAGGTCGCCTCGGACGACTTCCCGACCTCAGAGCCGACCACCTACGTTCCCGAAATTCGTACCTCCGACGGCTCCCCACGGTGAGGTGAGACAGATGAATAACCTCCTTGCACAGCTGCACGCAGCCGACCCGACCCCCGACGAGATCGGCTACCCGGCAGACCAGGTCGCGTCGAACATCGACTCGATCCTGCGCTCCGACGACGCAACCAGACCGGTGCGTGCTCCACGATCCGTCCCGCGGGCACGCCGCATCGTCATCGCGGCACTCGCGGTGGCCACCGTCGGCGGTGCGGCCTTCGCCGCGGACGTGGTGACCTGGCCCTGGTCGCACGGCGCCACCGAGTCGGTCGCCTACGGCATCACCAAGCACGCCGACGGCTCGGTCGACGTCCTGATCCACTGGAGCGAGGTCAAGGACCCGGCCGCGCTGCAGGCCCAGCTCCGCGCGGCCGGGATCCCCGTGGTCGTTCTCGTCGAGTCACCCACCGGGACCTGCCACGAGCCACCGCAAGAGGGCACCATGGCGGGCTACGCCGCGATCAACACCATTCCCAGGTCAACCGCTGAGCAACGCGACGAGGGCTTCGTCATCCGCCCGAACCTCCTGCCGCCAGGCAGCACCATCGTCATCGGGCTGCCCTTCCCCGGCGAACCCCTGAGCTACGGGCACGGAATCGTCACCATGCACGTCACCGACCAGACGCCACCTACCTGCATCCCGCAATCCATCACGAGAGGCGCACCCCCGGGCGTTCTACCCACCCCGATCGCACCTTCGCCCTCGTACGGGTGACCTCGAGGCAGCTCGCCGAGCAGAAGGGGTGAATGGTGGAGCCCGGCTGTCGTCTGGCCGTGAAAAATCGGTCGAGGAGATGTCGGTGGCCGGGAATACTGTGGCCGATGGTTGCAGTTAGCAACCGTTGTGCGCAGTCGCGCACCACCCTCGCACACCGCCGTGCATCTCCACCGCGCACCACCACTCACGCCGCGAGAGGCCTCCCGTGACCCAGTCGACCCCAGCCGCACCACCCGACACGAGCAGCACGCACGGCCCGTCGCACCGCGAGATCGTCACGATCCTCGGCGGTCTGATGATCGGGATGTTCCTGGCTGCGCTCGACCAGACCATCGTCGCGACGTCGATCCGCACGATCGGCGACGACCTGCACGGCCTCGAGCTCCAGGCCTGGGTGACGACGGCCTACCTCATCACCTCGACGATCGCGACGCCCCTGTACGGCAAGCTCTCCGACATCTACGGGCGCAAGCCGTTCTACCTGCTGGCGATCTCGCTGTTCCTCGTCGGCTCGCTGCTGTCCGGGACCGCGCACTCGATGTACCAGCTCGCGGTCTACCGCGGACTTCAGGGTCTGGGCGCAGGCGGCCTGATGTCTCTCGCGATCACGATCCTCGGCGACCTCGTCGCTCCGCGTGAGCGCGCCCGCTACCAGGCGTACTTCCTCGCGGTGTTCGGCACGTCGTCCGTGCTCGGGCCCGTCATCGGCGGGTTCTTCGCCGGGGCGTCGTCGATCCTCGGCATCACCGGGTGGCGCTGGGTGTTCCTCGTCAACCTGCCGATCGGGATCGTCGGGCTGTTCGTGATCACGCGCGTGCTGCACCTGCCGCCGCTCCCGAAGATCCAGCACAAGATCGACTGGCAGGGTGCGGTCGCGCTGGTCGTCGGACTCGTGCCGCTGCTGCTGATCGCCGAGCAGGGACAGTCGTGGGGCTGGACGTCGACCGCCGCGCTGCTCTGCTACGGCACGGGTGCGCTCGGGCTCGCGCTGTTCGTGCTCGCGGAGCGCGTCGCCGGCAAGGACGCGCTGCTGCCGCTGTACCTGTTCCGGAACAAGACGTTCTCGATCAGCGCGGGCGCCAACGTCGTCATCGGCCTCGGCATGTTCGGCGGCCTCGCGACGCTCCCGCTCTACCTGCAGATCGCCAAGGGCATGACCCCGACGCAGGCCGGTTTGACCCTCATCCCGCTGACCCTCGGCATCATGATCGGCTCGGTGATCGCGGGCCAGCTCGTGTCGAAGACCGGGCGCTACAAGGTCTTCCCGATCATCGGGACGATCCTGCTCGGCATCGGCGCGCTCCTCAT
>DATKTF010000055.1:0-7276 GCA_035531255.1 Cellulomonadaceae bacterium | reverse complement strand
CGAGTACGGCGGGAAGTTGTAGTTGTGCATGTAGCGCTTGCGCGTCTCCGGGGAGAGCGTGTCGAGCTGCTGCTCCATGCGGAGCATGTTGAGCGTCGTGACACCCAGGATCTGGGTCTCACCGCGCTCGAACAGCGCCGACCCGTGCACCCGGGGCAGCACCTCGACCTCGGCGGACAGCGTGCGGATGTCCCGCAACCCGCGCCCGTCGATGCGGAATCCGTCCGTGAGGATGCGCTGGCGGATGAACTTCTTGGTGACCGCACGGATCGCGGCCGACAGCTCCTTCTCGCGACCCTCGAACTGCGCACCGAGCGCACCGATGACCTCGGCCTTGATCTCGTCGAGCCGGTTCTCGCGGTCGTGCTTGTCCGCGATCGTCAGCGCCTCGCCGAGCGGACCGGTCGCGGCGGCGTCGACGGCCTCGTAGGCGTCCGGCTGGTAGTCCGGGAACACCGGGAACTCGGCGGTCGGCTTGGCCGCCCGGGCGGCAAGGTCGGCCTGCGCCTCGCACAGCACGCGGATGAACGGCTTGGCGGCCTCGAGGCCCTCCGCGACGATCTCTTCGGTGGGCGCCTGCGCACCCTCGTGCTTGATGAGGTTCCAGGCACCCTCGGGCGCCTCGGCCTCGATCATGGCGATCGCGACGTCGTCACCGACGACGCGACCGGCGACGACCATGTCGAACGTCGCGCGGGCACGCTCGGAGTAGCGCGGGAACGCGACCCACTGACCATCGATCAGCGCGATGCGCACGCCGCCGACCGGACCCGAGAACGGGAGCCCGGAGAGCTGCGTCGAGATCGACGCGGCATTGATCGCGAGCACGTCGTACGAGTCGTCCGGGTGGATCGTCAGAACCGTGATGACGACCTGGACCTCGTTGCGCAGACCCTTGACGAACAGCGGACGCAGCGGGCGGTCGACGAGACGACACGCGAGGATCGCCTCGGTGGACGGGCGACCTTCGCGGCGGAAGAACGAGCCGGGGATCTTGCCGGCCGCGTAGCTCCGCTCCTCGACGTCGATCGTCAGGGGGAAGAAGTCGAACTGCTCCTTCGGGTGCTTGCCGGCCGTGGTCGCGGCGAGCAACGTGGTCTCGCCGTCGAGGTACGCGACGGCGGAACCGGCGGCCTGGCGCGCGATCCGGCCGGTCTCGAACCGGACGGTGCGGGTGCCGAAGCGCCCGTTGTCGATGATGGCTTCGGCGAACTCGATCTCGGGACCCTCCATGGGTGCCCTCCTCTGGGTGATGGCGCCGCTCACCTCGACGGTCTTCGATCGAGGTGTCCGGAACGACGTTCCGGGCACCACTACCGAGGACCGGACGAGCGGGATGGCGCGGGTGATGTCACGGTCGTGCAGCCGGGTCCGCGACGTCGCCGGGCCCAGCGTGGGACCAGCCCGGACCCGAGCGGGTCCGGGCTGGTCTCAGACAGCTATCGGCGCAGGCCGAGCCGCTCGATCAGGCTGCGGTAGCGGTTGATGTCGACCTTCTGGAGGTACCCGAGGAGGCGACGGCGCTGACCGACGAGCAGCAGCAGCCCACGACGGCTGTGGTGGTCGTGCTTGTGGATCTTGCCGTGCTCGGTGAGGTCCTTGATGCGCTGCGTCAGCATCGCGATCTGAACCTCGGGGGAACCGGTGTCACCCTCGTGGGTGGCGTACTCGGTGATGATGGCCTGCTTGGTGACACTGTCGAGGGGCACGGTTCTCCTGGTGTGTACTCGTTGCGCGGTGCTCCGGGGCATGTCCACCCGGGCGCTCTCGATCCGCGGCCGATCTGACGGCGCTCTGATGCTAGCAGCCGGGGCCGGGCCGCCCAATTCGTCGTACCGTTCGTCGTCCTGCTCGGTGTCCCGAGCAGCCCCGTCCGGCTGCGCGCACGGGCGGGGTCAGTCCGCGTCGTCGTGCTCGAGCGCGTCGGGTATGCGCGCGACGTCGCGGCGCATCTGGGCGACGAGATCGTCCACCGAGTCGAAGCGCTGCGTCGGCCGGAGCTGGGCGACGAACTCCACGACGACCTCGCGGTCGTACAGGTCCAGATCGGTATGCCCGAGCACGTAGGCCTCGACGCGTCGGACGGCACCGTCGAACGTCGGGTTCGTCCCGACGGAGATGGCCGCGGGCCACCCACGCGGACCGTGCTCGCCCGCCCCGGACGCCCCCGCCACGCGGAGCCGGCCCGCGTAGACGCCATCGGCCGGCACCATGCCGGTCGCGTCTCGTGAGAGGTTCGCCGTCGGGAAGCCGAGACCACGCCCGCGAGCGTCACCATGGACGACGACGCCACGCATCCGGTGCGGGCGGCCGAGCACCCTGGCCGCTCCCCGGGCGTCCCCGGCGGCGAGGAGCTCACGGACCCAGGTCGACGACCACCGCCGGTGCGAAGACTCGGGCGCGACGTCCGCGACGACCTCGACCGCGAAGCCGTAGGCGCGCCCGAGGTCGACCATCGTGGCGATGTCACCCGAGTTGCGCCGACCGAACCGGACGTCGCGACCGACGACGACGGTTCGCGCGCCGAGCGCGTCGACCAGGTACCGCCGCACGAACTCCTCCGGGGTCTGCCGGGCGAAGTCGAGCGTGTACTCGAGCATCAGCACCGCGTCGAGGCCGGTGGCCTCGAGGAGCTCGAGCCGGTCGGCGTCACCCGTGAGCAGCTCCGGGGCGGAGTCCGGACGGTGCACCTGGGCGGGGTGCGGGCTGAAGGTCACGGCGACCGCCTGCAGGCCGGCCGCGCGGGCATCCGCCACCATGCGGCTCAGCACGCTGGTGTGCCCGCGGTGGACGCCGTCGAAGTTGCCGATCGTCACGACGGAGGGACCGAACCCCGCGGGCACCTCGGTCACGGCGGTCCAACGGTGCACGAACCCTCCTGGCGGTCGTCGGTCACGGTCCGCGGACGACGTCGGGTCGCCGCCGGCCGCCGTGGTGGCAGCGGGGACAAGCCTGCCACGCCTGAGACGTCACCTGGCACGTCGTACGCGCGACGGCACACGGCGTGCGCGAGGAGCCGGGGCGGAGCCGCTCGATCGCGCCTCGGCGCGCCGTAGTGTCTGGTCATGAGGTGGCGGACGTTCGGCGAGCGCATCGTGTACGACAGTCCCTGGGTTCGTCTGACCCTCGTTGACGTCGAGGTCCCGGGTCACGGGCGGATCGACCACCACGTGGTCCGGATCCCCGCGCACGCGTCCGGCACCGTGGTGCACGATCCCGCGCGCGGGCTCCTGCTGCTGTGGCGGCACCGGTTCATCACCGACACGTGGGGCTGGGAGATCCCCGCGGGCCGGGTCGACCCCGGCGAGTCACCCGCCGAGGCCGCGTCGCGCGAGGTCCTCGAGGAGACCGGCTGGCGTGTCGAGGACGTCCGGCCGTTGATGACGTACCACCCGTCGAACGGGTCGGTGGACCAGACGTTCCACGTGTTCGTCGCCGACGCCGCGACGTACGTGGGTGAGCCGAGCGATCCGAGCGAGTCCGAACGGATCGCGTGGGTCCCGATGGACGACGTCCGGCGTCTCGTCCGCGACGGCGACCTCCGCGACGGGTTGTCCGTCACCGGGGTCCTCCGCTACCTGCTGGAGCTCGGCTGAGTCCTCACGCCGGGGCGAAGACGAGGATCGGCGCCGCCTCCGTCCCTCTGTCCTCGAGGAGAGCGACCAGGGTCCCGTCCGGCGAGATCGCCGCGACAGGTCCGTCCGCCTCCGCCTCCGCCCGCGCCCCGGCGATCCGTTTGCCGTAGGAGAGCGCAGCGGCCTCGTCCACCGTGAGGTCCCGCACCGGGAAGGTCGCGCGGGCGGCCGCTGCCAGCGGCAGGACCTCGAGCGGCACGTCCTCGGGCCACGCGTCGAGCTCCTCCAGGGTCCGCGCAACGTCGAGCCGGTAGCCCCCGACCCGGGTCCGACGGAGCGCCGTCAGGTGACCGCCGACGCCCAAGGACGCTCCGAGATCCCGAGCAAGCGCGCGGACGTACGTCCCGGACGTGCAGACGACCGTGACGTCCACGTCGGTCGCGGTCCCGTCGGTCGCAGTCCCGTCGGTCGCGAACCCAGGGACGGGTCGGACCTCGTGCACATCGAACCGTCGGATCGTGACGGACCTGGCTGCGAGCTGCACCTGCTCGCCCTCGCGCACACGGGCGTACGCCCGCTTCCCGTCCACCTTGATCGCGCTGACCGAGCTGGGCACCTGCTCGATCGGCCCGGTGAGCGCGGCCACACCCGCGTCGATCGCGCTCCGGGTCACGGACGACGTGTCGGCGACGGACACGGTCTCGCCCTCGGCGTCGTCGGTGGTCGTGGACGCTCCGAGCCGGATCGTCGCGACGTACTCCTTGTCCGCGCCGACGACGTAGGTCAGCAGCCGCGTGGCGCGGCCGATGCCGATCACCAGGACGCCGGTCGCCATCGGGTCGAGGGTGCCCGCGTGGCCGACCTTCCTGGTCCCCGCGAGTCGTCGCATGCGCGCGACGACGTCATGGCTCGTCAGCCCCGCGGGCTTGTCGACGACGACGAGGCCGTCGGGTGCGGTCGGGCGGCGTGGGCGGCGGGTCGGGTCGACCTCCGGCGCGCTCATCGGTCGCTCACATCGCCGGGGACGGGCACCGAGCCAGGCGCCGGGGTGGGAGCGGTGAGCACCGAGAGCAGACGTCCCTGGACGGTGCAGGAGGACAGCGCGTCGAGTGCGGCGTCCTCACCGGCGTGCTCGGGCGCGCCGGTGGCGAGAAGGACGTTGATCAGCATGCCTTGGGCCACGAAGTCTCGTGCGGCCTCCTCGGTCCCGCCGGTCCGATCACGGAAGGTCCGGAACATCGCTCCGAGGGTGTGGCGGGCGAGGGTCCCGATCGCCGGATCGCCTCCCGCGACGAACCCGTGCATGAGGAGCCGTAGCAGGTTGCGGTCCCCGAGCAGACCCGCGTACGCCGTCCCCATCTCGGCCCCGGCGTCGGGTCCCGCCGCGACGGCCTCCATCGCCTCGATCACGCGCGCGCTCGCCTGCTGGTAGAGCTCGAGGAAGAGCTGCTGCTTCGACCCGAAGAGCCGGATCACGTAGGGCTGGGACACTCCCGCGGCCCGGGCGACCTGATCGGTGGTCGTCCCGGCGTAGCCGCCCTCGGCGAACGCCGCGAGCGCCGCGGCAAGGATCTGCTCGCGCCGCGCCTCCCCGGTCATCCGCCTGGTCTCGTGCGGGCTCTCGATCGCCTTCATGGTTGACATGTTATCAGTCAATTACTAGCCTTCATCAAGTAGTTATCAGTCACTAGCCCCCTTATCCTCCGCCGCCCAGGAGTCCCGATGACCACCGCCCTCGACCGGTCCTGACCAACCCCACCGCCGCCGTCAGGCGTCGTCGACACCGGTCCCGGCCGCACGGTCCCGCTCCCCCTCGCTCTGGTCGCGGCGTCGGTGCCGATGTTCATGACCACCCTCGACAACCTCGTCATGACCGGCGCGCTCCCCGTGATCCAGGCACACCTCGGTGCGGACATGGCCGAGCTCCAGTGGTTCCTCAACGCCTACACCCTGAGCTTCGCGACGCTCATGCTCGCGGCCTCGTCCCTCGGGGACCGATGGGGCCGACGCCGCACCTTCGTCGCCGGGATCGCGCTGTTCACCCTCGCCTCGATCGTCTCGGCTCTCGCCACGACACCCGCCGCGCTGATCGTTGCGCGCGCTCTCCAGGGTGCCGGCGGCGCCGCGATCATGCCGCTGTCGCTCACGCTTCTCGCCGGAGCCGTGCCCCGTGAGCGCCGGGCGATGGCCATCGGCGTCTGGGGCGGGGTGTCCGGGCTCGGCGTCGCCCTGGGTCCGCTCATCGGCGGCGCAGTCGTCGAAGGCTTGTCCTGGCGGGCCATCTTCTGGGTCAACGTCCCGGTGGCCCTCGTCGCGATCCCTCTCGTGCGCCGCTACCTCCATGAGTCCTACGGTCGCCGCGAACCCCTCGACGTCGCGGGTCTCCTCCTGGTCGGCGTCGGGATCCTCGCCCTCGTCTGGGGCATCGTGCACGGCAACGACGACGGGTGGACGTCGGTCGGCGTGGTCGGATCCTTCACGACCACCGTCGTGCTGCTCGTCGCGTTCGTGCGTCGCCAGTCACGGATCCCGAACCCGCTCGTCCCGCTGCGGCTGTTCCGATCCCGCAGCTTCTCGGTGGCCAACGCCACCGGCTTCGCGTTCTCCCTCGGCATGTTCGGCGCGGTGTTCCTGCTGGTCCAGTCGCTGCAGGTGCTCAACGGCTACAGCCCCCTCGAGGCCGGCATCCGCACGCTTCCCTGGACCGCCGCACCGATGCTCGTCGCACCCCTCGCGGGACTGCTCGCACCGCGGATCGGCGTGCGCGCGCTGCTCGCCGCAGGTCTCGCCGCCCAGTCCGTCGGCCTCGCCTGGATCGCCGTGCGGGTGGGCGACGGCTCCGCGTACGGCACCCTCGTCCCCGGCTTCGTCCTTGCCGGGGTGGGGATGGGTCTGACGTTCGCACCGAGCTCCACCGCCGTCCTGCAGGACATGCCGGACGCCGACCACGCCACGGCGAGCTCGACGAACGCGACCGTGCGCGAGGTCGGGGTCGCGCTCGGCGTCGCGGTGCTCGCGGCCGTCTTCCAGGCATCCGGCGGGGCCCTGACGCCCGAGGGGTTCGCGACCGGACTGCGCCCGGCGATCCTGACCGGTGCCGCGGTCGTGGCTGTCGGTGCGCTCGCGGCCCTCTCCCTCCCGCGCCGCGACATGCAGCACTGAGGCAGCACTGAGGCAGCACCGAAACGGACGACGGCAAGGCTGCCCCATCCGGGCGGCCCTGCCGTCGTCGTGCCGTGGTGCGGAGGACTACCCGGCGGCCGGGGCCTCGTCGGACGACTCGTCATCGGACTCGTCGACGGCGGGCTTGCGGTACGGGTCGGCGTCGCCGGCGTAGCGGGCCGACGCCGCGAGTGCCGCCACCTCGGCATCACGCCGTGCGGCCTCGTGGAGGGCCGCCTCCAGGTGGGCGGCGGTGTCCGGGACGGCATCGAGGTGGAACTCGAGCGTCGGGGTCAGCCGGATCCCGGTCTGCTTGCCGACCTCCGACCGGATCACTCCCTTCGCGCTCTCGAGCGCCGCGGCAGAGCCCGTCCGGGCGTCGTCGTCGCCGAGAACGGTGTAGAACACGTCCGCATGCTGCAGGTCTCCGGTCACGCGAACGTCCGTCACGGTCACGAAACCGAGCCGCGGGTCCTTGATCCGGGTGTCGAGCATCTGCGCGACGATCACCTGGATCCGCTCCGCGAGCTTGCGCGCCC